>NZ_JAUBTR010000001.1:119674-156624 GCF_036705045.1 Microcoleus sp. BR0-C5 | reverse complement strand
CCATTCTTCAGAACAGGCAAGATGCCTGTTCCACAAGAAAATTTATCTCTTGTGGAACGGGCATCTTGCCTGTTTATAAAAAAATTATTGAGAATGGTGCCAGATATCAGTTGTAGCGCGTATTTTCGGACACAACCCGGTTTCTGGTTTACCCTGGCGTCCAGGACTATTCTGCTCGCTGCATTACCATGAAAGGGTAGGTTTTGCAACCAAAAAATTTTGGTTTTTTTTACTGTTTACGATCGACTTACACGATATTTTTTCGGATAATCACCCGATTGAAGCGTAAGTCTTGGGAAATGAACAGCCGTTGATCGACCTTTTGGTTTCTAGCCGTCGCCGAAACTGTTGGCTGCGACGGCTGTTTCCTTTTTGGCTGTTAAGATTGATTTTTACTTGAGGGTGCTGACTTCCTGAAAATATTTTCCCCCACTTAAGCGAGATAATAATTATATCCTATGGCTTGTCGATCGCAAAAACTATTTTTACTCGCTGGAATCTTTGGGTTAGTTGGGCTGGGAACACCTGCGAAAACCTCCGCTAGCACAGTTGAAATTTTGACCTCAAATGTTGAGGATTTGGCCGCAGTTAGCAGCAGAGACGATCGAGCTTTCCTTCCCGATACTAATCTTGACAAACGCGAAGACTTGCCCGTAAAAGACGAGGAAACGCAGTTACCCACAGAGTCAGAACACTCGGTGGCGGCGGAAACTTCCGACTTACCGCCGTCTGCAGGAAATTCAGTCGATGTGACATCTTACACCATTGTCAAGAACAGACAAGATGCCTGTTCCACAAGGAGTGAGTTTGATTGTGGGGTGGGCATCCTGCCCGCCCGTAAAAGGCTGATTGACAATGGTGCAACATCTCAGCCCGTTAGCGAAGCCCTCGGAGAGGATCGCACATTCAGCACAAAAACTCAAGAAACCGAGCTTTTTAACTCAAATCAAAAGCTAGAAAAAAATGTTGACACAAAAAAAACTGATTTAGATGCCGCTCAAGATTCGCGGCTAAGCCAACTGCCGAACCCAATTCTGCCCAGAGAGCCGGAATTACCTCCACCAACAGCACCGCAACCTCCCCCGCCGTCTCCCCTCCAACCAACCCCGCTAACACCTGTTCCCGGCGATGCTAGACCGGGGATTATAGGTACAATTAGGGTCGATCGCTTTGAATTTGAGGGCAACACAGCTTTTAGCGATCGCGAACTCGCAGAAGTTACGCAACAGTTTGCGGGCCGCGAAATCACTTTTGCCGAACTGATCGCAGCCGAAGCAGCCGTCACTCAAAAATATGTAGCCGCAGGATACATCAATTCCGGCGCTGTAATTCTTGCCAACCAAACCTTTCCGAGAGACGGAGGTGTGGTGAAAATTAGGATTGTCGAAGGCGGATTAGATGAAATTGTGATTACTGGAAACAGGCGCTTAAATTCAAATTACGTGCGATCGCGCCTTGAGCGCGCTACCAGACGGCCCCTCAACCGCGAACGCCTGCTGGAAGCCTTGCAACTGCTGCAACTAAACCCCTTAATTGGCAATATTTCTGCCGAACTCCAAGCCGGAAGCCGCCCGGAAAACAGCCGCTTAGAAGTGCGGGTAAAAGAAGCAGACAGCTTTAGCGCTGAAGTGTTCGCAGACAACAATCGATCGCCCAGCGTCGGCAGTTTTCGGCGCGGTGTTCGCATCAATCAAGCAAATTTGCTCGGTTTGGGCGACGGATTAGAGGTATCTTATGCTAACACCGACGGCAGCAACGAATTCAACGGCAGCTACACAGTCCCCGTCAACGCGCGCAACGGCACGATTGGGTTCGCTGCGAGTGCTGCTAGCACCAATATCATCGAGGAACCGTTTGATCGTGCACAAATCGAGGGGAAATCGCGCACCTACGAGTTAACTTACCGCCAGCCGATTGTCGAAAAGCCCGATCGCACTTTGGCTTTGGGACTGAGTTTTTCGCGGCAAGAAAGCGATACATTCCTGTCGGGGGAACGATTTGCGCTTTCGGCGGGAGCAAACGAGCGCGGCGAAACCCGGGTTTCGGCTGTGCGCTTTTTTCAAGAATATGTGCAGCGGAGTTCCAACCAAGTGTTCGCGGCGCGATCGCAGTTTTCCGTCGGCACTAATCTGTTCGGCGCTACTGCGAACGATAGCGGGCCGGACAGCAGTTTTCTGGCGTGGCGCGGACAAGCGCAGTACGTGCGGCTGTTAGCGCCGGAAACCTTGCTGATTGTGCGTTCTGACGTTCAATTAGCCGATCGCCCCCTGCTTTCCCTCGAACAAATCGGGATCGGCGGCGTTCAAAGCGTGCGCGGATACCGCCAAGATTTGCTGTTAACTGATAGCGGTGCGATCGCCTCTGCTGAAGTGCGAATTCCGGTTTGGCGTGTCCCGGAAGTCCAGGGATTGTTGCAAGTCGCTCCGTTTATCGATTTTGGGCTAGGGTGGAACCATTCAGGAGAAAAGGCGAATCCTGACTCGGATAAACTGCTGGGTGCGGGTTTGGGGCTGATTTGGCAGATGGGCGATCGGTTGAATGTGCGTTTAGACTATGGTATTCCTTTGATCAATGCTCGATCGGGCGATCGAACTTTGCAGGAAAAAGGCATCTACTTTAGAATCAATTATTTTCCGTTTTAAATTGCTAAGTTGGGTTGAGCGCGATCGAACCCTACGCTTCGCCCAACACTTTCATCTTTAGCGCTGACGGTCAAATTTTATTAACTGGCGGCCTCGATCGCACGATTAAGCTGTGGGATATCGCAACCGGATGTTGTATTAGGACGTTGATGGGCGATCATCGGCTGTATGAAGGCATGAATAGTCGAGGTGCAACGGGATTGACGAATGCTCAAAAAGCGACGCGGCATAACGCAAAGTTCACCTGCGCCAGCAAAAGCTTCCGCCTCCGGCGCAAGCTTTTGCTGGCGTCAGGTGCAACGGGAAGTTAGCCTATATTTTAACATGAAGAAATAAGTTAACTTCTGATGGCTCACGTTGTACTTTTATATGCTGTTCCGAAAAACCAGCTTTTATAGCCAATGACCGCAGTGTGTTTGGGCTTCGGTGATGTAGATTCCACTCAAATAAACTCATATACGCTTTACTAGGATTTGTAGCACAAAAATTACCGATGACTACGCTTCCTTCTGGTGCGAGCATATTCTTTAAACGCGAGAGAAGGAATACAAATATCTTGTCATCAAAGTAATCAAATAACCCGGCGGACCAAATTAAACTATATCGTTTTTCAGTTGTGAATCGAAGTGCATTTTTCTGAATAAACGTGATTTTGTCTAAATAGGCAGAACAGATATTTTTTGCGAAGTTGATTGCATTTTTATCTTGTTCTATGCAGTCAAATTGAACCTTTTCCGATAAGTCTGGGTTGTTTTGGAAAAAGTGAAGCATGTCACGACCTGGCCCGCTTGCTACGTTTAGTATTTGAGCTTGATCACCTTTTGAGTTGGTCGCCGCGTCTGCTACTTGATTGGAAAAATAACCTACGCGATTGCGAACAGCTTCAGTTGCTGTATGTGTATGAAAATAATTGTCCCACTTGGTTAAGTGGGGTTGCGAAGAGGTATATTTTATATAAATCTTATTGATAATTTCAAAGTCGCCAGCGTAGCCATGCGGTTTTTTTAAAACAAAACCTTGTAATGTTTCGATTGTGGCGGCATCACCAAGTATCGATAATAATTCTGATCTTTGAACTTGTGTTATTTTTCCAGCTTTTATATGATCTGAAGTTTCTTCTAGCCACGAGTCTAGTTCTGCGTAATCTTCGTGATTGGGGCCGCCTTTTTGAATCAAAAATTTTAGGAAGTCTAAGTGATAATTCATTATTCTCTCACCTTGCAGTTGTGAACTCTACCCAAGCCCAATGTGCGTTTTTTGGCTAACGTATCGCAGTTGCGGTGCAATACTGGATATGATAAAATACTACTACAGATAGATGATGTATGTCCACCCTTTCTTACTTTCCATCAGAATCTCCTTTTCTAGATCGAGTTCGCCGCACGATTCGCCTCAAGCACTTAACTTGATGGGTGAAAGAGAGTCGAGCTACATTGGTAACAAGTTAAGCTAAGAAAGCATTTGTCAATCAGCAATTATGCTCAACATTTACTCGGATTTTGGGCATAAAACTGAGATTTGGGCGATCGAGGAATCATGCCGATGGTAGTATTTATACTTACTCCCTCTCAAATCGTGAATTTTCCACTCCTAAAAAAGCAGTTTTTTTGAGTAATATTACTGATTGACAAATGCAATTAAGTCTTAAATTGTCACCAATGGTCGAGCTAATACCCTCGGCGATCTGAAAAATTGAGACATTCATCAGAACTTACTCACGCTCGAATCACCGTAATTATTCCCCCCATATTCATTTGTATAAATTTCAGTATTAGACCGCTTCACCACGGGAGGTACTGAATTTGACCTTCCAACTCTCCCTCCTGACTGCACTCTACAAGGACAACAATATCCTCAATCACTCGTCCGATCGGAGCATCCGTGCTAATTTCGATCACCCCTGGCATCGGCTGACTTTGCCTCACTCGATCGTAGGCATAGCGAGTAATCGTAGCGACATCGTGAGTCAGCAGAATACGTCCTTCCTGCGCTGCCCACTCTAAAACGGTTGGATCATCTTTCCCTGACAGCCCAACATCTTGTACACGAACGATGTCGAGCTTTAGGTTACGGCGAAATAACCCTCGAACGATCGTATTATCGAAGTTTTCATCAGCAAGAAGTTTTAACATGGTTCTTGCATTGTTCTGCGGGCAAGCAGGCGATCGCGCAAGCCTTGTGGGTCGAATTTTGCTTGATTCATAGCGCGAATCTCTTGAGATTGCTGCCGTCGCTGTTGCAAGTAAGCTTCTACTTCCGATTCGTGCTTGAGATAGAAGGCGATCGTGGCATAAACGTCAGCTAGATTCAGAGACGGATAGCGATAAACAGTTTCCTCTGCGGTCGCGCCCTGCTGAAAGACAGCGATTACAGTATCTAATGTAACGCGAGTTTTTCCGACGAGAATCACACCATCTTCATTTGCATTTAAAGGAGCAAGTTCAGCCACGATTGTCAGTGTCATAAGCATCTTCAAATTCAATATCCCAATAGTAGCAAATCTTCCTAGCCGTTTGGAATTCTGATAGTGGGTACTGAGCCATGCGCGTCGAAAGGTTGCTAAAATCTATCCCTGCTTGACGTTGAAAAATACTCAGATGATCTGTATCCAATAAATATTTCATAGCTCATCTTCAGCTTCGAGGAGAGACTCATCCCCTTTGCGAATCGCTCGTCCATAGGCAAGTAGCTCCTCAAAGGCAGGTTCATCTTTGAAAGACCCTATGATTTGTTGCAACCAATTCGTCGGTTGAGAAGCCACAATTTGCTTCTGCAACTATGCGAGCGCTGCTTCCACTGCTGCAAGCCGTTCCTCTAAAGAAGTGTTAATTGCCATTTGAGTTTTCCTAATTAATCCTTCGTATCTAAAGCCTATCTAGAAGCCAGGTAGTCAAGCACTTCATAAACCGTAATTCGCAAGCCGCGTACACAAGGCTTACCACCGCGTTTATTTGGTTCTATCGTGATATGCTTTCGGTAGTTCATAGTTGGAATTATCGTCATTGTGTTCTCGACCTTTGCCAAATCTTAGCCTAGGGCTGCCGATCTGGCAAGGTTGTCAATCTTGTTTTTAATACGATCGCGCAAAAGTTTTTTGAACTAGCGTAATCCAATTCTCATAGCTTATACATATAACGAAGTTCAAGTGCGTTGCAAAAGCTATTCAGACGATTCAGCAAAGCATTGTAATAGACGTAGGCATCATCCCGTTCATCTTCAAGAAGAGCATACAGGGTCAGTTCTGGCTCTGCTGCTAGACGATCTTTAGGAACATCTAAGCCGGCTTCAGCTAGGCGCGTTGCTGCGATCGCGACTAACAATGACCCAAGTGTATTCGTCTTACCATGATGAAGATCGTCCAATCCAGGTAGAATTAGCTCCGCTCCCGGCAACTCATTCAAGCTCATGACTGTTCCTCCTCTGAGTTACCTTCAAACGTCGCATTGAAAAAAGCTCTCTTTATTATCTTTGGGCAAAGTCCACTTTAGGGGTAAAAGAGAGGCGATCGAACACTGGGACGATCGCACTGATACGATCCAAATATATAATTATGATGGAACCGGAAACGATATAAATCCTAACCTAGTTAACACAAGAGGGCTTGTCTTATGGTTCAGACAAAAACTAAACTCACTTTTGCAGACTTCCTGCAAAATTACCCAGAAGGATCGGGGATCTATGAACTTGTAAATGGGGAGATTGTCAAAGTGGAAGCAACCAGAGCTCATAAAAATGTGGCAAGATTTCTAGTATTTGGCTTTAACGATGAAATCAGGCGCTTGGGACTTGACTATATCGTTGACAAAGATATAGTTATCAGAACTGTAAAAGCTTCAGGGCAAGAGCAAGGCAGAAATCCTGATGTAGGCGTGGTTAAGGCGTCAGTATGGAATAGCAATGCACTCGGCTATGGAGCCATTACCGAACCTATCCAATTAGCAGTGGAAGTTACCTCGACTAACTGGGAGGACGACTATGTTGATAAGCTAGATGAGTATCAACGCCTCGGCATTTGTGAGTATTGGATTGTGGACTATTTAGCGATCGCTTCTAGGGCTTATCTAGGAAATCCCAAAATTCCCACAGTTTTTGTTTACTCTTTGGAAAATGACCGCTATTTAGTTCAAAGTTTTACAGGTAATGAGCGCATTCTCTCTAAAACTTTTCCGGAACTAGAAATTACTGTAGAGCAACTTGTACTCAGCAGCCAAATTCAAAACATTTAGAGCAACGAGATGAGATTACACCGATAAAATTTATCCGGGCAAGAGTGTTTTTATGCCTCCATTCCATTACTGTTTACTATTTTCACCATTCTCAAAAACAGGCAAGAGGCCTGTTCCACAAATACTAGATTTTACTGTGGTGTGGGCATCTTGCCCGCCCGTAAGTTACTCCCTACTGTTTGCTTTCCTGTTGCTATTTCCCTCGAAAACCTTCGCCCAAATCATCCCCGATAATACCCTGGGTTCGGAAAGTTCACGCACAGTTCCCGATACTATCAACAACTTACCCTCAGATAGAATCACTGGCGGTGCAATTCGCGGCGTTAACCTCTTTCACAGCTTGCGCGAATTTAACATCCGTGAAGGGCGGGGAGCTTATTTTGAAAATCCCAGCGGAATTACCAACATTTTCACCCGCGTTACGGGTCAAAACTCTTCAAATATTTTAGGAACTCTGGGAGTTTTAGGCAACGGCAACTTATTTTTAATTAACCCAAAAGGGATTATATTCGGGCCGAATGCGCGGTTAGATTTGCGCGGTTCGTTTATCGGTTCAACTGCTGACAGTATTGTGTTTAATAACGGCTTTGAATTCAACAGCACCAACCCGCAAACATCCCCGCTGTTAACCGTTAATATTCCAGTTGGTTTAAGATTTAGAGACAATTCCGGTGCAATTGTCAATCAATCGACGGCTATAGGAAAGCTAAACCTCCCAGCCTCTGCTGTGCCAATCCCAATTAGCGATCGAGTTGGTTTAGCAGTAGAACCAGGTCAAACTTTAGCACTGATTGGCGGCGACATCCAACTGCAAGGTGGCAATTTAACCGCCAGCGGCGGACAAATTTTACTCGGTAGCACAGCCAGTCCCGGTTTAGTTAATTTTGCATTAACAGCGGGAGAAAAGGGAAATTTAACTTTAAATTATGACAATATTCAAAACTTCGGCAATATTCAAATCTCCGATGGAACACTGATCAACACCAGCGGAATTGGTGGTGGCAGAGTAGAGTTAAAAGGTGGAAATGTCGCCCTCAGCGGGGCGCGAATTTATGCGCTGACACTGGGAAATATTGATGGTAGAGGTATCGATATCAGCGCTCAAAAGTTGCGAGTGGAAAACGGCACGCAATTTTCTACCCTGACTCTAGGAGATGGTGCAGGAGGAAATATCAATTTCCGCGTTGCTGATTCAGTAGAAATGATCGGGCTGGGAGTTGAGGGCTATCAAGAGGTTGCAATTAAATATTTGGTATCGGGAACTACAGACCCATTTGACCCGCTAATGATGCTGTTTAATGCTAGTGCTGGTGCTGGTTCGGGGGGGAATATTACGATCGATACCGGCCGCCTGCTATTCAACAATGGGGTAGTAGGTAGCGGTATCACTTTTGGTGGTGGAAATGGCGGAAATTTAATCATTCGTGCCAATACTTTTGAGATGGTGGGTTCTGGAATTAACAACGGGACAGCTAAAGAAAGTACGGGTGCGGGAGGAAGCATTAGTGTTGATGTCGCGAGATTAATTATGCGCGACGGTTCTCTTCTGACTACGACGAGTTACAGCAGCGGCCCGTCAGGGAATATCAACATTAATGCTGCTGAATTAGTAGAATTGTCTAACAGTGGCCCGACAACAGTTGTGTCAACCGGAATTAGCACGCTGAGTATCGGCTCTAATGGCAGGGCGGGCAATATTAACGTTGATACCAAGCGGTTGACTCTCTCTGGGGGTTCTGCGTTTACAGTAGGAACGGGTGTGTTAATTGGCAGGTTTTTGTTTTCTCAGGAGGGCGGGCCTGCTGGGAATTTAACAGTTAGGGCTACTGAATCAGTAGAAATTTCAGGTATTTCTCAACTTTTGAGCAGCGGAATTCAGAGTGCTAGTGCTTTTAGTTCTGGAACTTTGAGCTCTAGTCCGGGTGGGGATATTCGCATTGATACGCCAAGCCTAACCGTGCGGGATGGGGCGGTAGTTTCTACGAGTTCTTTGGGGGTGGGAGATGTGGGAAATATTACTGTTAATGCCGATCGCATTGAGGTCAGGGGCAGCGGAAATAATGGTCTGTTTGTCAGTACAATTGATGCTTCGGTGGGCAAGATATTTGGTACTAATCCTAATGCGACGGCAAATGCCGGTTCGTTGAATCTGAATGCCGATCGACTAATTGTCCGAGATGGAGCTACAGTCACAGTGCAGGCTACGGGAACCGGACGCGCTGGTAATATCAATATTGTCGCAAATTCGATCGCTCTTGACAACAAAGCGAGGATTGACGGTACGACTGTATCCGGTACAGGAGCAAATATTAACCTGCAAGCGCGAGACATCCAGTTGCGCCACAACAGCCGAATTACCACCGATGCAGGCACTTCTGATGGCGGCAATATCAACATCAACAGCGACATTCTTATCGCCCTCCCGCAAGAAAACAGCGACATTACAGCCAACGCCGGCACCGCAGGCGGCGGCCGCGTCAATATCAATGTCCCCAATGTTTTTGGTTTTACAGCAGCCAGCCGCGAACAAGTGCGAGGTAGTTTGGGATTGACAGATGCTCAATTTGCAGCGTTACAAGTAAGTCCTACTTCTCTACTTCCTAGCAGCGACATCGCCGCGATTTCCCAAAGTGGCGGCCCGGCTTTGCAAGGGGCGGTAACATTTAGTTCTGTTGGAGTGAATCCCGTTCAAGGTTTAGTGGAACTGCCGCAAAATGTGGTGAATCCGGCTGCGTTAATTGCTGCAAATCCCTGCATCCAAGGGGCAGAGAACGAGTTTACTGTGACTGGGCGCGGGGGATTACCACCGAGTCCTCACGATGTTCTCAGCAGCAATTCTAGCCCGTTTCCTTGGGTGGAACCAGCGGTAGGTGAGAGTCAGCAAATAGAAAGTCCAAGAGCATCCATAGAAACTCGGCCAACAGAAATTATTCCCGCTCAAGGTTGGGTAATGGACGATCGAGGACAAGTAACGCTGGTAGCCTATAATTCTGGTGGTGGTGCATCTCTTCGCAGTCCGAAACCGACTGGTGTTTGCGTACCTCAATAGGTACTCTTCAGCTTTTAGCTAACCCCTTGCCCTATTCCTAATACTAAATTAACAGGACTTAAAAGATGCCCCGCCAATCTTGCGCCCTATTTTTTGCATTTTTACTGCTGTTTCCTGTCCCCGGCGTCGCCCAAATCATCCCCGATAGCAGCTTGGGTGCAGAAAGTTCGCGGACAGTTCCCGACACGATTAATAACTTACCCTCGGACAGAATAGAAGGCGGTGCAACTCGCGGAGTAAATTTATTTCACAGTTTCCGAGAATTTAACGTCGGTGAAGGGCGCGCCGCTTATTTTGCCAATCCTAACGGGATTGCCAATATTTTTACTCGTGTTACTGGTGGCAATCCTTCTAATATTTTAGGTGTGTTGGGAGTCCAAGGAAATGCCAACTTATTTTTACTTAATCCCAAAGGAATTGTCTTGGGCCCAAATGCGAGATTAGATTTACGTGGTTCATTTTTAGCAAGTTCTGCTGATAGCGTAGTTTTCGATAATGGCTATCAATTCAGCAGCAGTAATCCCCAATCACAACCGCTGTTAAATGTCAATATACCTATTGGTTTAAACTTCAGAGAAAATCCGGGAAAAATCATTAACTCTTCAGCAGCACCAGCCTTGACTTTACCACAATTACCTGCTGGAATCCCGCAGATTTTCAATAACATGGGCGCTTCAGTTGATCCCGGACAAACTCTCGCCCTCGTGGGCGGAGATCTTGAATTAAATCAGGGAACACTCACTGCATCAACCGGACAAATTTTGCTGGGTAGCGTCGCTAGTCCGGGGATGGTTGGATTGGGGGCAACGCCATTTGGATTAAGTTTAAACTATGACAAGATTTCCAACTTTGGTAATATTGAAATAACCAACGGCTCACTGATCAATACCAGTGGAGTTGGTGGCGGGAAAGTCGAGATTCTAGGTGGAAATGTCAGGCTAAATAATGGGCGAATTTATGCACTGACCTTGGGAAATATCGATGGTAGGGGTATCGATATTAACGCTCAAAATTTTCGGGCCCAAGGTGGAGCGCAAATATCCACTCTGACAGCAGGAATTGGTGCGGGAGGCGCTGTCAATATCCGGGCTACCGACTCAGTAGAAACGCTCGGAATAGGATTAGATAACTATAGAGTGTTTGGTGGTCAGTATACGGTATCTGGCTCTTTCGACCCTTTTGACCCCCAACTTGTCCTAATCACTGGCACTAATAGCATGGGAGCCGCCGGAAACCTCACGATTGATACGGGAAAACTGTTAATAGACAATGGAAGCGCATTGACTACCACCACGTTAGGTGCTGGCAACGCCGGAAATATTACCATCCGTGCCGGGGTTTTAGATATGGTCGCTTCTGCAATCCACAGTGGCCCACTTTTGGGGAGTACGGGTAGGGGAGGAAATATCACCTTTGAGGGAAAAGGTTTAACCGTAAGCGATGGTGCTGCTCTCATCAGCCTCGCCCGCGGTGAAGGAGGAGCGGGGAATATCAACATTAAAGCGAATGAATCAGTAGAAGTGCTGCGGACTCCCACTGGAAGTCCCGTAGCAAGTTTAATTGGGTCAACTGCCAGCGGTGTGAATGGGCAAGCCGGGGACATTAATATCGACACGAAGCGGTTGATTATTTCCCAAGGAGGCGGAATTAGTTTATCTAGCGGAGCAGTTGTGGGCAACCAACCGTTGAATACAACTGGGGGGCCCGGAGGTAATTTGACAGTTAGGGCCACTGAGTCAGTAACAGTCGAGGGTTTTTCCGGAGTTTTGGCGAACGGGAGTCGGAATCCCAGTTTCATCTGCGCTGATGCCAATACTGCTAATCGGGGAGGGAGTATTAACATTTCTACACCTGTACTGACTCTCCGGGATGGAGGAGTTATTAGCACTGCATCTTTAGGCCAAGGAGATGCCGGAAGTATCACAATTGATGCGGGTCGTGTAGAAGTTATTGGGAATGGGGGTCAAGGTGAATTTAACAGTCAAATTCAGACTTCCGTTGGGATTGCATCTGACATTATAGATCCTAACGCTACGGCTAACGGAGGTTCGTTGAATCTAAATGTCGGGGAATTGATTCTTCGCAATGAAGGAACACTCAATCTGCAAGCTTTGGGATCGGGACGGGCTGGTAACATTAACGTCAAAGCAGACTCAATTTTCCTTGACAACCAAAGCAGCATTGACGGTAGAACGGCATCCGGCCCCGGAGCAAATATTAACCTTGAAGCACGGGATGTCCAGTTGCGCCGAGGGAGCAGAATTACAACTGATGCCAGTATTTCTGAGGGTGGCAATATCAACATTAAAAGCGATATTCTGGTCGCCCTCCCCAACGAAAATAGTGATATTACTGCTAATGCGCGATCGGCTCAAGGGGGTAGGGTTAATATTAATGTCCCCAATGTTTTTGGTTTTACAGCAGCCACTCGCGAACAGGTTCGAGGTAGTTTGGGATTGACAGATGCTCAATTTGCAGCGTTACAAGTAAGTCCTACTTCTCTACTTCCTAGCAGCGACATCGCCGCGATTTCCCAAAGTGGCGGCCCGGCTTTGCAAGGGGCGGTAACATTTAGTTCTGTTGGAGTGAATCCCGTTCAAGGTTTAGTGGAACTGCCGCAAAATGTGGTGAATCCGGCTGCGTTAATTGCTGCAAATCCCTGCATCCAAGGGGCAGAGAACGAGTTTACTGTGACTGGGCGCGGGGGATTACCACCGAGTCCTCACGATGTTCTCAGCAGCAATTCTAGCCCGTTTCCTTGGGTGGAACCAGCGGTAGGTGAGAGTCAGCAAATAGAAAGTCCAAGAGCTTCCATAGAAATGCGGCCAACAGAAATTATTCCCGCTCAAGGTTGGGTAATAGATGAGCAAGGAAAAGTAACGCTGGTAGCGTATAATTCAAGTAATGGTGCATCTCTTCGCAATCCGAAACCGACGGGTGTTTGCGTACCTCAATAGGTACTCTTCAGGTTTGAGCTAACCCGTCGCTATTTTCCTAATACTAAATTAACAGGAATTAAAAGATGCCCCGCCAATCTTGCGCCCTATTTTTTGCGTTCTTACTGCTGTTTCCTTTCCCCGGCGTCGCCCAAATCATCCCCGATAATAGCTTGGGAACAGAAAGTTCGCGGACAGTTCCGGACACGATTAATAACTTACCCTCGGACAGAATAGAAGGCGGTGCAACTCGCGGAGCGAATTTATTTCACAGTTTACAACAATTTAACATCCGTGAAGGACGAGGCGCATATTTTGCCAATCCTAACGGGATTGCGAATATTTTTACCCGCGTTACTGGTGGCAACCCTTCTAATATTTTAGGAACTCTGGGAGTTTTGGGAAACAGTAACTTGTTTTTAATTAACCCCAAAGGGATTGTCTTTGGCCCCAATGCTCGGTTAGATTTGCGCGGCTCATTTATCGGTTCTACTGGTAGCGGCGTTCTCTTTGATAATGGGTTTGAATTTAGTGCAGCTAATTCTAATGCAGTGGCCTTGTTAGCGATTAATATTCCTGTGGGTTTAAGGTTTAGAGACAATCCCGGTACAATTGTCAACTCTTCCCAAACACTGGCTCCTACATCAGCCTTACCGCCACTCCCCATAGAAATTCCTGCGTTTGAAAAACTCGGTTTAGCCGTAGACCCCGGTCAAACTTTAGCATTAATTGGCGGTGACATTCAACTCCAAGGAGGAAATTTAACAGCTTATACCGGACAAATTCTTCTCGGTAGTGTCAACCGTCCAGGTTTAGTGCAATTTGAACCAACGGCTTTAGGTATGAATTTAAACTATCGCAATATTCAGAACTTCGGCAATATTGAAATGAACGGTGCATTTATAAATACTAGCGGATTAGGAGGTGGGAAAGTCGATATTCGAGGTGGAAATATTAATCTTAACGGTTCAGGGATTTATGGACTGACACTCGGAAATATTGATGGTAGAGGCATTAATATCAATTCCCAAAACTTACGATTAGAGGGGGGGGCGCAAATTTTCGCCTCCACACTGGGAGAGGGGAGAGGAAGCGATATCAACATCCGCGCTACTGACTCAGTAGAAATGATCGGGTTGGGAATTGAGGGCTATCAGCAGCTTACAGAAAATTTTCAGACATCTGGAACAGGCAACCCCTTTATTTCGCAAATTGTTCTGTTTACTAGCGCTATTGGCAGTGGAGCAGCCGGAGATATTAACATTGAAGCCGGACGGCTGTTGATGAGCAATGGGGTAGTGGGCGGTGCCCCCACCTTTGGTGCTGGGAATGGCGGAAATCTGACTATCCGCGCCAACACCGTCGAACTCGTCAGTTCAACGCTCTATAACGGAACAACGAACGAAAGCACTGGTCAAGGCGGAAACATCACTGTTGAGGCGCAACGGTTAATACTGCGCGATGGCG
Source organism: Microcoleus sp. BR0-C5 (assembly GCF_036705045.1). NCBI lineage: Bacteria > Bacillati > Cyanobacteriota > Cyanophyceae > Oscillatoriales > Microcoleaceae > Microcoleus > Microcoleus sp. BR0-C5. The sequence goes on along the minus strand of NZ_JAUBTR010000001.1, from coordinate 142,304 downwards.
GTGCGTTTGCCAGCTTCAGCCTTAGTGATGGAGCATCGGGGAATATCGCGATTAAAGCGAGTGAATCTGTGGAATTGTCGGGTAGTCTTCCTGTAGGTCTAGGGCAAACTCGGCTCGGCACGAATACTTTTGATGGTAATGGAAAAGGTGGGGATATTACGATCGACACTAAGCGGTTGAGTGTTTCTAATGGAGCCACAATTAGTTTAACTACTGGTGCGATTTTTGGCGAAGTCGTGTTTTCTACAAGTGGGGGGACGGGAGGAAATTTAACTGTGAGAGCCTCCGAGTCTATAGAAGTGAGTGGCGAGTCAAGATTTTTGGAGAATGCGGGCTATGTAGCAAGTTCTTTTGTTACTCAAACTGCAAGTTCTGGTAGAGGTGGAGATATCCGCATCTCAACACCTAAACTAACTGTGCAGAATGGCGGCGTTATTTCTGCGGCTTCTTTGGGTATAGCAGATGCAGGAGATATTACAATTAATGCCGATCGCTTACAAGTGGAAGGTATTGGGAGTAACAGTGGGTTGAGGAGTGGAATTGAGGCCTCGGTTGGTAGGGCGTTTAATGCTGTCAATTCCAATGCTAGCGGAAATGCAGGCTCGTTGAATTTGAATGCTAATCAATTGATTCTTCGGGATAGTGCAGTTGTTAACGTTCAATCTTCAGGAACAGGTAGGGCTGGCAATATTAACGTTGTAGCTAACTCAATTTCCCTGGATAATAAAAGCATAATTGATGGCACGACTGTCTCTGGTACAGGGGCTAATATTAACCTGCAAGCGCAAGATATTCAGTTGCGGCGCGGCAGTCAAATCACCACGGATGCAGGTATTTCTGAGGGCGGTAATATCAGAATTAATAGCGATATTTTGGTAGCTTTACCGCGAGAAAATAGTGATATTACAGCTAATGCTCGCACAGCTAGGGGCGGACAAGTTACGGTCAATGTACCAAATATCTTTGGCTTTACAAGCCTTAACCGCGACCAAGCCAGGAGTAGTTTAGGACTGACTGATGCTCAATTTGCAGCGTTGCAAGTAAGTCCGACTTCTCTAATTCCTACCAGCGATATTGCGGCGATTTCCCAAAGTAGCGGCCCGGCTTTGCAAGGTAGTGTTACATTTAGTGCTTCTGGGGTGAATCCTGCTCAAGGTTTAGTGGAACTGCCACAAAATGTGGTCGATCCGGCTGCTTTAATTGCGGCCAATCCCTGCACGCAAGAGGCCGAGAGCGCATTTACTGCTACTGGGAAAGGAGGAGTGCCACCCAGTCCTAATGATGTTCTCAGCAGCGCTCCATCGCCGTTTCCTTGGGTGGAAGAGGCCGGAAGTTCGGCAACAAGCAATGTAGAGGATTTAACCGATGTAACCGATCGAGGGAAGAAGGAAGAAGGGGAAATCCGGGATCGGGAAGTTGTTCCGGCGCAAGGTTGGGTGGTGAATGCGAAAGGAGAAGTTATGCTTGTTGGATATAATCCGGGTAATGCTGCTGACTCTCGCAATCCTCGATTGAGTTCGGGTTGTGTGCCGCGTTGAAATTAGGTTTTTTTGACCTCACATCTTGCACCATTCTCAAGAACGGGCTCTGGGGCCCATTCCACAAGAGATGAATTTTATTGTGGAACAGGCCGAAAAGCCTGTTCCTAAACAAGTAATTGAGAATGGTGCAACATCTCAGTTTAACCGCAGATGTAGGCGGATTAACGCGGATTAACGCAGATAGAGAATAAGATGTATTTGGGTTAATTAGTAGGTGTGTCTGCGGTTGTAATTTTATTTTCTAACTATGAAGTTTACCCGATCGCTCCGACAAGTAATTCTGTTATTTGTGATTTCCTGTCTGCTATCCGTTGCGATTCCTCCCGGAGTTGCTCAGCTTAATCCACCACAAACGGTGCAGCTTGTTCGACAAGCTCGAACTCTGTACCAAGAGGAACGTTTTTCGGAAGCTGTACCTTTGTTGCAGCAAGCGGCGGCGCAGTTTGAGGCAAAAGGCGAAAATCTCGATCGCGCCACGGCTTTGAGCAATTTAGCTGCAACCTACGGGCAGTTGGCGCTTTGGGAAGAAGCAGAAAAAGCTGTAAATTCGAGTTTGTCGGCTGTGCGAACACAAGCCAAAACTCCCGAACAGCAGCGAATTTTGGCTGAAACTCTCAACATTCAAGGACAGTTGCAACTCGAACGGGGGCGGACTCAAGATGCGATCGAGATTTGGACGCAAGCTGCTAAAATTTTCGAGCAAATTGATAGAAAGAACCCACTTTTTCAAGTTCAAATTAATCAAAGTCGGGCTTGGGAAATTCTGGGACTTTACCCCAGAGCTTGCAAAATGCTATTAGCTTCTTTCCAGTTGGAAAACCAAACTTGCGAAGTTTCGGCAGCGGGTTTGGCAAGTTTGAAAAATCAGCCAGTTTCCCTCGAACAAGTCCGGGCAATTCATGCTTTAGGGCGGGTGTTGCGGGTTTTGGGACAACTGGAACGATCGCAGGAGGTGCTGTCGGTTGGACTCGAAGCAGCCCAAAAATTAGATTCCCGCCCAGAGGAGGCTGCAATTTATCTCAATCTGGGCAATACGGTACGGGCTAAAAGCAATAAACCGGGTTTGACAGCGGAACAGCGGGCTGATTGGGAACGCTTTGCCCTAGAGTATTATGCTCGATCGGCCCAGGCGATGCCGGATCGATCGCTCCTACAAATTCAGGCAAAGTTAAACCAGTTGAGTTTGTTGATCGATCGCACAAATTGGGCGGAGGCAGAAGATTTGTGGCGTTCCATTGAACCTCAAGTCGCTCAATTTGGGTCCAATCGCGCCGGACTTTACGCTCAAATTAATCTAGCTCAAAGCTTGATGAAATTATCTCAATCGCCTGCGGAAACTTTGAGTTTAAGCGATATTGACAAAATGCTCGATCGCTCTCTCGAACCAGCAAACAGTTTGGGCGACAAACGAATACAAGCTTATATTCTGGCAGCTAAAGGCAAACTATCGGAAATCCAACAGCAGTATCAGAAAGCGGAAAATCTCACAACTGAGGCTTTGAGTTTAGCACCGGCGTTTCAATCTCCCGATATTGCTTACCAATTGTTTTGGCAACTGGGACGGATTGAGAAAGCTCAGGGAAAGACAGAAGGGGCGATCGTTCAATATACTCAAGCTGTCAATATATTGTCTTCTCTGCGGGGCGATTTGGTGACAGTCAATCCCGAAGTGCAATTTTCGTTTCGGGAAAGTGCCGAACCGGTTTATCGGGAATTAGTCGGGATGCTTTTGCAAGAGGAATCTCCCAGTCAAGCTAAATTGAAACTAGCGCGCCAAACGGTGGAATCTTTGCAGTTGGCGGAATTAGACAACTTTTTTCGGGATGCTTGCGCTGATGCTAAACCAAAGTCGATCGAGGAAATTGATCCGACAGCGGCGGTGATTTATCCGATTATTTTGAGCGATCGTTTGGAGGTAATTTTATCAATTCCCGGCAAACCTCTGCGCCGCTACGCTACGAAGAAGTCTCAAGCCGAGTTGGAAACTGCCTTCAGACAAGCCAAAAATACCATCAGGCCTGCTTCTTTCCCCCGCGACAGGAGGCTACCCGTCGAACAGGTTTACGACTGGTTAATCCGCCCCGCAGAGGCGGATTTGACCGCCAGCGGGATTAAAACCCTGGTATTTGTGCTCGACGGTTACTTGCGAAATCTGCCGATGGCGGTGCTCCACGACGGTGAAAAGTTTTTGGTAGAAAAATACAGTATTGCTTTGGCGCCGGGATTGCAATTGCTGGCACCGAAACCGCTGAACAAAGTCAAGTTAAAAGTGCTCACCGCTGGCCTCTCGGAAGCGCGTCAAGGCTTCTCGGCTTTGCCGGGGGTGAAGGAGGAAGTTGAACAAATTGCAGCCGAGATGCCGGCGAGTTCGCTGCTGAATGAAGATTTTGTCAGCGGGCGATTGCACGATCGAATTAAAGCCTTGTCTTACCCGATCGTCCATTTGGCCACTCACGGTCAGTTTAGCTCGAATGCAGCGGATACTTTTATTGTGACTTGGGATCAGAAAGTGAATGTTAAGGAGTTCGATCAACTGCTGCGAGCCCGCACTGGGGAGAAACAACAGGCGATCGAACTTTTGGTTTTGAGTGCTTGCGAAACTGCTTCGGGCGATAACCGCGCGGCTTTGGGTTTGGCCGGGGCGGCAATTCGATCGGGTGCCCGCAGCACCGCCGCCACCCTTTGGCAAGTCAACGACGAATCTACAGCTATCTTTATGACTGAGTTTTATCGGCAGCTTGCTTCTTCTAAAACCAGCAAAGCTGAAGCCCTCCGCAACGCTCAATTAACTCTGTTGCAAAACCCAGAGTATCAGAATCCATATTTCTGGGCACCTTTCGTGCTTGTGGGCAATTGGCAATGATTTAAGATCGGGCATCGGGCATCGGGCATCGGGCATCGGGCATCGGGCATCGGGCATCGGGCATCGGGCATTGGGAATCGGGCATTGGGCATTGGGAATCGGGCCTCGGGCTGGCAGACAACAGTCAACAGTCAACAGACAACAGTCAACAGACAACTAACTGAAATGCAGTTGGTTTTTTGTTAAAGTTTGTAAACTGTTAAGAGTGCTTTCTGCATCTAATATTTTTTCGAGGAGTCCCATGAAGCAACTTTTGATTGCTGAGCGCTTTTGCCTAATTGCCCACGTCTTGTCAATGGCTTTTGGATTGGCAGGGTTGCTGCTGATTTTACCCCGTCCCGAATTGGTGATGAGTTTGCCACCAGCAGGGCAAACGCTATTCCAGTGGGGGATGGCTGGGGGTGGAGTAGTTTATATCATCTTTGGTGCAGCAGCAGTTGCTCTCTATTCCTTGCGGACGTTGGGTTGGGGTGCAACTCTGGGTTTTTTACTGCCTTCTGTGTTTTTGTCCTTGAGTAGCGAGTTGTTGGGAACGAGTACGGGTTTTCCCTTCGGCCACTACCACTATTTGAGCGGTTTGGGTTACAAAATTGCAGGGCTGGTTCCGTTTACAATTCCCCTCTCGTGGTTTTATCTGGGACTGGTTTCCTACATAATTGCTCGGGCTGGAGTGGCTGGCGGTAAAGGCGAACTAAACTGGGTGCGCCAAATAGGGGCGATCGCCCTTGGTGCTTTGCTGCTAACAGCTTGGGATTTTGTACTAGATCCGGCGATGAGTCAAACTTCTGTGCCTTTTTGGGAGTTTGAGGAACTTGGGGCTTTCTTTGGGATGCCTTATCGCAATTTGGCTGGCTGGATGGGTACGGGCGCGCTATTTATGTCTGTAGCAGCTTTCTTGTGGAGAAAAACACCGATTAAATTAGAGCGATCGGAATTGGGTTTGCCCTTAATTGTTTATTTGGTAAACTTTGCTTTCGGAGCAATTATCACTGTAACTTCGTTGGATTCTCGGTTCTGGTTCCCGACATCGCTAGCGGTGCTTCTGGGCGTAGTTCCGGCGATCGCGTTAAGCTGGATCGCTAAACCCGCAGCAGGTGACGTAACAGAAACAATGCCGTCTTTGGAGAAATCTGTTATCGCGGCTGAAATTCCACCTCAGCCCGTGGGCGTTTTGCGTAAGTGAGTTGCTAGCGAGCAACTGTGGCTGATTTAGCAAAAATTTACACTAAATTTTGAGCTAGTTTAAAAACCCGGTTTCTACAAAAAACCGGGTTTTTCAGTGGCGATTTTTTAATTCCCAATTCCTGTAATATGTTTGAGACCAAAATTTAATAAATTTTTAAAATTGATATTAGTTACCAAAAAAATGAACTGTAAATAAGCTCCCAACCCATATCCCAATACGTTTCAGATAAGACCGATCCCCCCTAGCCCCCCTTAAAAAGGGGGGGACAAGAACTTACTCAAAGTCCCCCTTCTTAAGGGGGATTTAGGGGGATCTCCGGGGAATTAACAGTGTTAACTGAACCGTATTGACCCATATCCAGTCAGTCATTCCCAATTCTTCAATAGTATGGTTTTCCCGATCGCCCCTCACCTCTTCTCCCAATCGCTGACAACTATCATCGCTGTCGCACTCCTGCTGCTGCAATTGCCCGCCGCAGCCATTCTGATGTCGCGTCTGATTAAAGGCCCATCGCGCATCCCGCCCCTCGAACCCGATTCGCCGACGCTGGATATGTTGGGTGCTTGTACTGCGGTAGTACCGACTTTGAACGAAGCCGATCGCATTTCCCCTTGTTTGGAAGGATTAAGCCGCCAAAGTTACGAACTCCGAGAAGCGATTGTGGTTGACAGCTATTCGGTAGACGGAACCGGAGATTTAGTCAAAGCAGCCGCACAAAAAGACCCCCGGTTTCGCTTGATTAACGACGATCCGCTGCCGGCGGGCTGGGTAGGGCGTCCCTGGGCGCTGAATGCAGGTTTTTTGGCAAGTTCCCAGAAGTGCGAGTGGATTTTGGGCATCGATGCGGATACTGTGCCGCATCCGGGTTTGATTGCGAGTTTACTCAAAACGGCGAAAGCTGGAAATTACGATTTGATTTCGCTGTCGCCGCAGTTTATCCTCAAGTATCCGGGGGAGTTGTGGCTGCAACCTGCTTTGTTAATGACTTTGGTTTATCGGTTCGGGCCGACGGGGACTGGCGGGGATGTGCCGGAACGGGTGATGGCGAACGGTCAGTGTTTCTTGTGTAAGCGCGAGGTTTTGGTGGCATTGGGAGGCTATGAAGTCGCAAAAGGTTCTTTTTGCGATGATGTGACTCTGGCTCGCTATGCGGCTGCTAAGGGCTTTAAGGTGGGCTTTTTGGATGGGGCTAAGGTGTTGCAGGTGCGGATGTATGAGGGGGCGATCGAGACTTGGAATGAGTGGGGGCGATCGCTCGATTTAAAAGATGCTGCTTCTGGCGGTCAAATCTGGGGCGATTTGTGGCTGTTGTTGGCGGTTCAAGGTTTGCCGGTGCCGATTGTGTTGTGCTATTTGTTGTTTGGTTCGCTGCCGCCGGTTGGTGTATTTCCGCACTTTTGGCTGTTGGGATTGAATGTATTTTTGGTGGCAGTGCGATCGGCTTTGTGTTTGGCGATCGCGCCTTCTTACGATACAACTGGGGCATCGGGTAAATGGCTGTTTTGGCTGTCACCTTTGGCCGATCCGTTAGCGTTTTTGCGAATTCTAATTTCTGCTTTAAATCAGCCTACTCAGTGGCGCGGCAGAAAGTATGAATAATCGTTAAATTTTGGCTAGGTCTTTTAAAATTGGTAGAAGTGCGATCGCCCTTTGGGAGTGAATGGGCGATCGTACTTTTCTTGATTTCCTAAATCAACCGGAAATTAGCCGATGTTATTGCATTCGCACTCACTCCAATCATCACACCTAACTCCTCTCCTGTCAAGACATTTTTGATGAGAGTTCCCTGAGTATTTTGAGTTATTCCTAACTGACCAAAACTCAAACCACCTGTTAATCCAATCAAATCTTGACCGCTTGTAAAATCAGCAATAATATCAAATCCTTTACCAGCTTTTAAGACAAAGATATCGTTGCCGCTACCGCCAATCAAACTATCATTGCCCAAGTCTCCGTAAAGAATATCATCACCTTGACAACCACTGAGAGTATCGTTGTCTTCGCCTCCATAAAGAGTATCATTTCCTTCACACCCTCCCAGAATATCTGCCGCTTCGTCACCACTGATGAAATCATTACTTTCACCGCCGCAGATGGTATCCGAGCCCTGGTTTCCAAACAGGTAGTCATCACCTTGACTACCAAGCACTATGTCATTCCCTTTGCCTCCAAATAAGGTGTCATTATCCTTGCCACCATCGATGAAGTCATCATTTTTATTCCCATAAACGATGTCATTACCTTCGCTGCCATTTAGGGAGTCATTGCCTTTGCCTCCCAAGATTAAATCATTGCCGAACTCACCAATAATGATATCGTTTCCTTCATCTCCCAATAAAATGTCATCACCTGTGCCACCGCTGATAAAATCATTGCCTTTGTTGCCGTTTAATATGTCGCTGCTGTCGCCACCATATAAGTTATCATCCCCGGATTTGGCATCGAATATATTGCCGTTGTTGCTGCCTAAAAATCCATCGTTTTTGGCAGTGCCTATTTGAATTGGCGATTCACCGAGTATGGTGTTTTCAACTGTATTGGGTTGGCTTAAGTTGGGATAAGCAATGTCATCGCAGATGCAGTCATCGTTGGGGATGTTGTTAGTTGTTGGTGTTGGTGTTTCTGATGGCGTCGGTGTCGGTGTCGGCACATTAACACTAAAATTACCCAAACTTCTAACAGCAGCGAAATTACCAACAGCATCTTTTACCTGCGATGCTTGTAAACTCACCGTGTAAGTATCATTATCAAAACTGTTCCAACTCCCCCCGGGAGGAATAAACGAATAAGTTGCTGCCCGATGCGTACCATTACTATTAGTATCAACACTGAAAAAACTAGCAGGAATAGCGCCCCCAGACCACTTTACAAAAACATCATAATTATCTAAACTGCTAACATCAACTCCACTGCTATCATCAGTAAAACTAACTGTCAATGTCTGAGTTGTACCACCCGCTGTAGTAATGTTAGAAATTGCCCCCAAGTTAGCAGTAGGTGCGGTAAGATCAGCAGTGCGAGTTAGTTGAGTCGCTGCGGTATTGTTATTACCAGCGGTATCCGTAGCTTTGGCTGCTGGGATATCAACGGTGACATTACCATCAGCAGTAGGTTTAACGGTAAAAGTATAATTGCTGCCGCTACCTGGAAAACTGCTAACCGTACCGTTAGTAACATTAACGTCGCTTTCACTAAATCCTGTGACGTGTTCGCTGAAAATTGCTGTGACTAAAAATGGTGCGTTTGTGGTTGTTGCGGATGTTGATGTTAAGGCAACTGTGGGTGCGGTGATATCAGCAGTGCGAGTTAGTTGAGTCGCTGCGGTATTGTTATTACCAGCGGTATCCGTAACTTTGGCTGCTGGGATATCAACGGTGACATTACCATCAGCAGTAGGTTTAACGGTAAAAGTATAATTGCTGCCGCCACCTGGAAAACTGCTAACCGTACCGTTAGTAACATTAACGTCGCTTTCACTAAATCCTGTAACGTTTTCGCTGAAAGTTGCTGTGACTAAAAATGGTGCGTTTATGGTTGTTGCGGATGTTGATGTTAAGGCAACTGTGGGCACAACAGTGTCTACAATTATGGCTTTGCTATCCGCTAAAGATTGTCCCGCAGGAATAGTTAAGTTGGCATTATTGCCAGCAGCATCTTTTAAGGTTGCATCTCCCCCTAAAGTTATGCCTGTTGAGTTGAGATCAATGCTCTTTTGTCCGGTTGCTGGAGTGTATGTACCCACACCAGATGTACCCGTAAAAGGTGTAAGAGTGACAGCGCCACCTGTGTCTAAGGTGACACTCATGTTACCGCCTGCTAAGGTAACTGCTTCGCTGAAGTTGACGGTGACGTTGATGTTGCCAGTTGTGCCGTAACTACCGTCAGTGGTAGTAGAGGCGACGCTGGTGATGGTTGGTGCAACAGTGTCAATAACGATGGCTTTGCTACCGCCGAGGGAGTTGGCTGAGGCGGTAGTGGGGAGGGTTAAGATGGCATCAAAGGCTGTAGCAACAGTTTCTTTAATTGTGCCACCGTTGAGGGTGAGGGCATTTGTGGCGAGGTATTCTAAGTCACCGGATGTGTCTCCCGCTTGCACTACATAGTTGAAGGTGAGGGCTGTACCGCCGCTACCAGAGGCGTAGTTGGCAAAAGAGTCAGTTGTGCCGGTTTCTAGCTGCAGTTGCGGTGTGCCAGTGACGGTGACAGCAGCATCGAAGGTGACGGTGATATTGATAGTAGAACCGACACCGTAGCTACCGTCAGCAGTGGTGGCGGTGACAGCAGTAACTTTGGGGGTGGTGTTGAGCAGGATGGAGGGGCTGGGGCTGAAAGGGTTCGCCAAAGCTAAGTCTGGTTTCCCGTCCAAGTTGAAGTCGCCGATGCTGAGGTCGCTGGGGTAACCGCCAGTAGGAAAGTCAACTTTGGGGGCGAAAGTGGGGGTGGTGGCGTTGGTGGTGGTGGTGTTGAGCAGGAGCGATGGGTTGTCCCTACCGTAGTTCGCCGTTGCTAAGTCAGGTTTCCCGTCGCCGTTGAAGTCGCCGATGCTGAGGGAGAAGGGGCGAGCGCCCGTAGGGAAGTCAAATTTGGTGGCGAAAGTGGGGGTGGTGGCTCCGGTGGGGGTAGTGTTGAGCAGGATGGAGGCGTTGTCGCTACCGAAGTTCGCCGCCAAAGCTAAGTCTGGTTTCCCGTCCAAGTTGAAGTCGCCGATGCTGACGGAGGCGGGGTAACCGCTAGTAGGGAAGTCTACTTTGGTGGCAAAAGTGGGGGTGAGGGCTCCGGTGGAGGTTGTGTTGAGCAGGATGGAGACGTTGTTGCTGCCGTAGCTGCCGTAGTTCGTCACAGCTAAGTCAGGTTTGCCGTCGCCGTTGAAGTCGCCGATGCTGACGGCTCTGCCGCCACCACCAGTTGCGAAGGAGACTTGGGGGTCGAAAGTGGGGGTGGTGGCTCCGGTGGGGGTGGTGTTGAGCAGGATGGAGGCGGTTTTGCTACCCCCGTTCGCCGTTGCTAAGTCAGGTTTGCCGTCGCCGTTGAAGTCGCCGATGCTGACGGAGGCGGGGTAACTGCCAGTTGTGAAGTCTACTTTGGTGGCCAAAGAGGGGGTGGTGGCGTTGGTGGGGGTAGTGTTGAGCAGGATGGAGGCGGTGCTGCTACTCCCGTTCGCCGTTGCTAAGTCAGGTTTGCCGTCGCCGTTGAAGTCGCCGATGCTGAGGTCGCTGGGACCGACACGAGGAGGGGGGCTGAGTAGTACGCCGTTGTAGGTTTTGAGGGTGGTTTCTGTGAGGACCAGTTTGGGCTTTTGGGGAGATGGGGGGATGAGTTGGGGGATATCCCAGTTACCGCCTAATTTGCTGTTACCTGTGGTAGTGGGGTTGGCGGCGATGTTTGCGCCTGTGAGTTGGTGGAGTTGAGTGAGGAATTGGTGGCCTCTGTCTCCGGCTGCTACGTTACATCCATACAATATGATGCTGGCGTTCGCAGTAAGCCTGTTTCGCCACTCTTGCAACTGTTGGGTGTAGTTTTGGATGTTGCTGCTGTTTAGTTCTTTTGTGCCTAAGTACAGGCTGCCGGGGCTACCGTGTGTGATGATGTGTAGGGCTTCGATGCCTTTATGCTGAGCTAGAAGTGTGGTGATTTGCTCTATGGCATCAGGCTGGCTTTCGAGGATGTAGGTTGCCGTGCCCGGTTTGATGCCAGAGGCTATGTGGTTGCTGTCGGGTACTGCGGGGTCAAGGATAACTATTTCTTTTTGTGGATTGCTAAAGCAAGCAACCAAGGGAAGAAAAAATTTTTTGTTGGGGTTAATTTTAACTAGAGTTTTCATCTGCTTTTGGTTCCAGTAGAATGCCTTGTTTTTGAGCTGCAAAAGCTCTGTAGCCGGATTTGAGTTAGGAGGCGGTATTTCTACCAGGTGGCAGATGACACGCTACATTTTTAACTAAGAGAAATTTAGCAGGGTTCGAGTGTACTGTCAGTGGTTGAGCTTCTTCTTTACAAAACCTTTATATTTATATAGTTATCTTAAAGAATTATAAAAAGTCGAAGTCGGGGCGAGTTTATGAGATTATTGATTTTAGGCAATTATTGTCGGTAAAACCCGCCCATTGTATCTAAAAAGAGAAAGATTGGGATTTGACGTGTTCGTGGGGGGGTTTACGAGATTGTGCATTTTAGGCAATTATTGTCGGTAAAATCCGCCCCTACGTTTTGGATATATAATATAAAGATTTTCCAGATTCTATGAATAACGAACCAGCCACTTTCAATACAGTCCAAGAACACGAGATTTTTGGCGATCGCGATTTTCCCTATTGGTTAACCCAACAACAAATCAGCCTCGCTTGCACTACCTATCAAACCAGCAGGTTAATGTTAATTGGTGCGGTGCCAGAAACGAACAGAATCTCGGCTTTTTGGCGAATCTTCGATCGCGCAATGGGGCTTTTCTGCACGCCGGAACGCATTTACTTAAGTTCCAAATATCAACTCTGGCAATTAGATAATGTCTTAGAATCCGGGAAATTATACCAAGAATACGATAAATTATATATACCAAGAATCGGCTATACTACAGGAGATATCGACATTCACGATATCGCTGTCGATAAAAATAACCAAATCATTTTTATTAGCACTTTGTTTAATTGTATCGCTACTTTGAGCGATCGCCACAGTTGCAAACCTCTCTGGAAACCCGGTTTTATCTCACAATATATCAATGAAGACCGCTGTCACCTCAACGGTTTGGCAATGGTAGGTGGAGAACCGAAATATGTCACGGCGTCGAGTCAGTCGGATGTGGTGGATGGCTGGCGCGATCGCCGACAAAACGGCGGTATAGTTATTGATATTGAATCTAATGATATTATCGTCACAGGATTGTCAATGCCTCACTCGCCGCGCTGGTATCAAGATAAATTGTGGCTGCTGAATTCGGGGAGAGGGGAATTGGGTTATGTGGATTTAGATACAGGGAAATTTGAGGCGATCGCGTTTTGTCCGGGCTATGTCCGAGGACTGGCATTTTGGCAAAATTGGGCGATTGTTGGACTGTCGAAACCGAGGGGTGGTGACAATACTTTTAGCGGTTTAGAATTGGATGAGTTGTTAGCAGCTAAGGATGCTGAGCCTCGCTGCGGTATAATGGCGATCGATTTGACTACTGGGGCGATCGTTCACTGGTTGCGGTTTGAAGGGATTGTCACAGAACTCTATGATGTGCAAGTGATTCCGACAGTGCAAAAGCCTATGGCTGTAGGTTTTCAAACTGAAGAAATTGCTCAGTTAATTACTTTGGAACTTTAACCGCAGATGGTGGCAGATGTACGCGGATGGACGCAGATACAGCAGATTCCACGTTTATGAAGCACACCCCGGAAGTGCGATCAATCGCCGTAGGGAAACGGCATTACCCAAAGCGTGTCAACTTAAGCTTTTAGTCCACCACTCCTCCCCCCCACCCGCTAATCCGCCAGGGGTGGAAACCCCTGTCTAATAGCTAAAGTCCTTTAAAAGAGGACTCAAGAACTCATCAGTCCTCTTTTAGAGGACTTGCGCTTTGAGGCAGGGGTTTCAACCCCTGCCGGAATGTCGGTTTGATGTTAAAATGTTTACAGGATTTACCCACGGGGTGTGAGAGAAAGTATTTAAGCGGGATTTGATATTACTCAAAAATCGCTCCATCTAAGCTTGTTTTTCTTAAGTCTGTTCTCGCTAAATTTGCACCTCTTAAGTCAGCACCTGTTAAGCAAACATTGCTTAAATCTGCATAACTCAAATCCGCACCTCTGAGATTAGCATCTGATAAATTTGCTCCTGATAAATTCGCCCTCACAAGTTGCGATTTACTCAAATTGCTGCCACTCAAATTTGCGGATTGTATCTGTGCTGCCATTAAGTTGGCTTTGCTTAAATTAGTGCCGCTTAGGTTAGCCAAATTTAATTTAGCATAACTCAAATCAATGTTTTCCAAGCAAAGTTCGCTCAATTGCGCGCATCGCAAGTTACCATTAATGAAAAACCTGTCTCCAATCCTATAACGGCGCAGCAATTCCTCAACTTCCAGCCGAATTAAAACCGGTTCGCAAGTATTTTGGTAGCACCACGATGTCTCCAGCAAACTAGCGGCTGCTTCAATTGCTACCTTGTCGGATTTAGGGATCACCAAACTATTGCACCCATCCCACTCACCGTTGAGCATAAATGCCATGTCAGAAGCTGCTGCACTTGAGTCGCATAGCAAAACGGTTTCTGGTTTGGGTTGCAGCCAGTTCATTAAGGCGATCGAGCTGTTGTTTTTCACTGTTGATTCAGGATTTTTTGGTCTTTCTTAATTATAAGTAAAAATATTGAAAACAGTATGCACAAATTCGCTGCGGCTTCAGAGAATGAATTAATTGTGTTTGGTGCAGCCAGACCAGGATACCGCGATGCAGAAATTGCTCGCTGGATTGAATTTATGCAGGGGCATAATATCAAGCAAGTTTGCTGCTTGCTTGCTCAGACCCAACTCATCCGCTACACTGATTTACTGGGAACATATCGGAAAGTATTTGGGTGCGATCGAGTTTGCTGGGCGCCGATTGCAGACTTTGAATTAGTCGATCGCGATATTTTAATCGATCGCATATTGCCGTTCTTGGAATCTGCAAATAGCACGGGCGAACGGGTGGTAGTTCACTGTTCTGGGGGGATCGGACGTACAGGACAGGTTTTGGCTGCTTGGTTGGTCAGCGCGCGGGGATTGTCTAACAAACAGGCGATCGCAGCAGTAAAAAAAACTGGCAGAAATCCCTATGAAGCTGCGAGCGTAGCTTGTTTGAAAGGTCGAAACCCCTGGCTAGTCGTTGAAGAACTTAATGCTCTCTTAGATGATTGTCGCCTTGCTGCGAGAAATGATATATAGCACTATAGCAACTATATATATGTGCCAATTGCGTAAGTCCTAAAATATTTAAAAGACTCGGTTTCCTCCGATCGAACTCAGGCATCGAATAAATGGGTGTTTTGGTTGTCACCGTTAGCCGCCCCGCTGGCGTTTTTGCGAATATTAGAAAACAAATAACGCACTTACAGCAGCGCAAGATCCTTGAAGCAACGGCGCGTTAACTCTATTCTTGCAGATCCGTCATTATTGTTGCGGAGGTCAATGTTTGTAGCAAAAAAGTAAACATTTTTATCCTTTTCTAAATAACCTACATACCAGCCAATCTGAGGCTTTGTTTCTTCTCCAAAACTGGCCCAGCCTGTCTTTGCCCTAATTGTGTAATCGGGAGTTTGTTCAACAATTATAATGTCTTTCACCAGAGACAACGATCGCTCAGAAAAGGGTAAGTCATTTTTGTAGAGACGGCGGAGAAATTGAATTTGCTCCTTGGGTGTGATTCGCAGTTCTCCCTCTAACCAGAATTTGTCAATATCGTCTTTGTTACCGATTTTTTGGTTGCCATAACCGACTTTAGCTACCCATTTTTGCATTTGCTCGTGTCCGACTCGGCGGGCGAGAACTTGGTAAAACCAAACGGCGGAAAGTTTCATGGCTTGTCTCATATTCAAGTCTCGATTCCATGCGGGAATTTGCCTTTGAATTCCATCCCAAGTTAGCACGGCAATCTCATCTGAAATCACCCCTGTTTCTAAGGAAATCAGAGAGTTGAGAATCTTAAATGTTGATGCGGGTAAAAAAGCTGTCTCATTACGCTGCGGGTTGTGTTGATAAAAGCGATCGCCATTCAAATCGTAAATCGCGATCGAGCCTTGAACTCCTAGTTCTTGAAAGTGCCGTCCAAAATTAATTGTCTGAGCAACATCTCCTCGGCGTCGTGGAGATTCTTGCACTGGATGTGGCACGGTTAAGGCTGATTGCGGTGGCTGAACTAAAACAGAAATAATGCAGCCTAATACAATTAAAATAACAGCGATCGCACGAGATATTCGGTTCATAAACTTCAATAAGTTAGCCAAATCACAGGCAGTAATGTCACAGGAGCGATCGACTTGTAAGGTGCGTCTGACTTAGGCTGTCTACGAAACAATTAGGGTTAGCCCCTGACGCACCCTACTATATATAGCTGTCAATTGCGTAATTACTTAACTATAAAACTGCCATAATAGTTAAGGCGACCAAGCAGCTTAACTGAATTACTAAGCTGAACAACCGAAACTTTGGATCGAGACCAGCGATGTGAATCGCTGAATGTACAAGCCGAAATATGATGTACACAACAATCAGCAAATCAACTGCTGTTCCTGAAACACCCCTAACGGTTAGAAGAAAAACAACTCCCAAATACAAAGGCAGGTTTTCTATCAAGTTGGATTGTACTCGAAATAGTCGCCAAAGCAAGCTGTCGTCGTTTTGTGTGCCGAAATCTTTTACAGAGCCGCCCGCAGATAGATGCCGAATCCTGACTGCTAGCAACAAGATAACGACTGCGATCGTCCACCCAATGAAAATTGCTAAACCCCAGAGAGGGAAAGTCATATTTGTCTGTTCAATTTGCATCATCTTTCTACCTTGCGAAACTGCTGCTAAGACTTAGAAAAGTTATCGGTCAAGACTCTTGTTCTGGCGTTCTCATTTTTAGCTAAAACAGCTTGAGGATGCTTCTATTCTGACTGTTTTCCGAAATGGATAGATCGCTCACCAAGCTCAAAGCAGCATCTCACCGACAAGCTGACGCTAACTAGAGTGCGATCGCATCTCGTGAGTGTCATTTCTAACCCCTAGCAACGGAGCCTTTACAGAGGGTTTTCGGCAAGACGATCGCACCATTGTATCGAGCAAGTGTTCGATCGCACCCGGTAGATTCTGGCAAAAACCAGTGTGTACCCGCGATGTCTGAACAATCGTGCTGCGGGGTGCTACGAGCCAGTGAAAGCGCTCTCTGTGGGGAAGTTGACCGATCGCGCCAGATTCCTTGCCGCCTGCACAAATGATGGGAATGACTGCTAGGTGATTGCGAATCATTTCCAGATCCAACGTTGAGTCGATCGCCATCAAGCGCTGTTCATCAATTTCGATACGGGCTTCGAGGAATTTTTTCGTACCGCAGGAAACTATTGCCCCCACGTTGATAAACTCCTCCCGCTCAACTTTGGGAACGACGCGGATAATGGCGTAATCATAAAGAAATCGATCGGGCACTAATCGCTTCCTCCAAAAAAATATGTGGTGATTCTAGCCGATTTAGCAGGTACTCAATATAAGCATTCCGATGTTCGTTGCTATCGCTGAAAGGAGAATCTCCCACCAGCCAAGTATCAGGAATTAGTTTAACAATGTTGCCAATGATGTCCGGCGTTAGCCTTTGAGTCATCTTTGAATTTGCCGCTTCCAGCGTGCTCGCAAAACGCAGCAGAACGTGGTCTTTGATTGGGAGAAAACGATCGCGGCTGCGCGAGAGATAATCTTTCCAGGTGTGGTGGAAGTAGAGGGCTGCACCGTGATCGATCAGCCAAAGCCGGCGGTGCCATACCAGCATATTTGCATTGCGCGACGTGCGATCGATGTTGGTCACGAAAGCATCGAACCAGACGATTTCTGAGGCCAAATCGGCATCGGACTTCCCCGCTATCGGGTCAAAAGTGATGGAGCCGGGGAGATAGTCAAGGGCGAGGTTGAGGCCAGCACTTGCTCGGATCAAATCTTGAATTTCCGGGTCAGGCTCAGTGCGAGCCAGTTCGGGATCGAGTTCAACAAAGACGAGTTCGGGGATTGGGAGCCCGGAGGCGCGAGCAATCTCTCCCGCCACTAGCTCAGCGATCAGAGATTTTGCTCCCTGGCCCGCACCGCGAAATTTGAGCACGTACATACCATCATCATCTGCTTCGACGATCGCGGGTAGCGACCCGCCCTCGCGCAAAGGAGTGACATATCTGGTAGCAGTGACTGTTCGCAAGCTGATACTCATGCTATTTTCGATTTGCGAGTTGAGATTTTCGATGGGAAATCACTGATTTTATGAGGGTTTTGAACACGGGCTTACAGACAGTTGGATTCTTTATTTTAACTGGGACTGATGTTAAGTAGTTTGTTTCGTAAACTGATGACTAAAAGGACACAACATTAGTTGTGTCCCTACGGAATTTTGCCAAATCTTGCTTTGAGACAGTCATTAGTCATCAGTCATTAATCAACCAATAACTCATGACTAACCACTAATCAGTTGTACTAACGTGGTCGATTCTCTCTAATTGCCAGAGAATTTGGTTTCCCTCGCGCCGCACCCGCGAAACTACCCAATTTCGCCAAACCCAGTTGTCTCCACGACTGGTGACAGCGCTGGCATTTACATCCATCAAATCAGCCAGTTCAGAACTGGTAATCAAGTAGCCTTTCGTAGCAACCTCGTCGGCGATGTGCAACGTTTCGATCAGATTGCGGAGGTCCTGAACCCTCACCTCGCGGGGTAAGTTCTCCAGGGTATCGGCAGTTGAATCCATCATGGTAGAGTTGGAGATCGGAAGGTCAGAAGTTATGACATAGGATTCTATCGTTTTGTTACCAGTTGCGTCCGTTTCTTCCGAAACAATTGTGTTGTCAAAGCGTAGGGGCGGTGCCCCCGTGCCCGCCCCGGCCTCGTCTCCCGTTGGTTTGCGCTGTTGCAGTTGGGGAGTGAGATTGTGCGAGAAGCTGCGGGCGATTTCATCGCATCTGTCGTTGTAGAAGTCGCCGGAGTGGCCGCGGACGTGTTCCCACTGGATTTGCCGGGAATTCAGCTTGTCTAGCAGATGCCAGAGGTCTTGGTTGACAACATCTTTGCCCGTTGAGGTTTTCCAGCCTTTATTTTTCCAGCCTTGAATCCATTTGGTGATGCCGTTTTTAACGTATTCGCTGTCGGTGTAAACGGTGACGGGTTCGGTTTGACCGGAATTGGCAAAAAATTCCAGCGCAGCGACGGCAGCTTGCATTTCCATGCGGTTGTTAGTAGTTTGGGGGTCTGCACCTCCGAGTTCGTGACACTTGCCGTCGGCGAAACAAACTACTGCACCCCAGCCGCCTGGGCCTGGGTTGCCGGAACAAGCGCCGTCTGTGTACAAGCTTTTGATTTTGGGAGTTGTCATGAGCGAATTAATGTGTAATTTAGAGGTAAGTTGTTTGCAAGTGCGATAATTCAGGCAATGGAGATAGTTTTACTTGCTGCTGTCAGGAACTCAGGACTGAAGTCACTGAGCTTGTAAGAAATTGCAAGCTGTTCTGACCAGACCCCCCGCATGGCGGAGACGTTATTTAGGTCACGACACCGGAAAATGCGACGCTAGTTTTTCGCTCTGTCATCTGCAATTAAACAGTTTTAAAGTCACTAAAACAGTGTTGCAGGTCTAACAAGCCTTTATAACCAGGTCGAAGCGCACATTACCCCGCAAGGGAGGCTCATTTGAGCAAAACACTATGCGCTCGCGGGTTGAGAGCTTGAGATGGAAATTGTCCCATTGAAAGTACATTACAAAAGTACACCGAGCAATCAATCCCAAGGCGGTAGTAAGGAACCCACGGTATCCCGGAGGTTTCGATGAAAAAAGATTCAAGGCGGTTGAAACCGCCGCGTCGTTTCCCACGAGCAGTCTAAATACACGCTCGTTTCCCACTTACCGAATTTTTTTATGAAAAATGCCAACTTAAAGATTAAAAAGGTTGCGCTATTTATTTGTCCGTTTTCTTTGTTAATTTTTAATACTTTCGCGCAAGCACAGCCCATAGTGCCTGCTGCTGACGGTACGGGTACTGTTGTCACGCCGATCGGCAACCGCTATGATATCAACGGCGGCAGTTTGTCGGGAGACGGCGCGAATCTTTTTCACAGTTTTGGGCAGTTTGGCTTGAATCAAGGTCAAATTGCTAATTTTCTGACTAATTCGGCTATTCAGAATATATTAGCTCGAATTGCTGGCGGGGACGCTTCGCTAATTAACGGTTTAATTACTGTCACGGGAGGCAATTCTAATCTTTTTCTCATTAATCCTGCGGGGATTGTGTTTGGCCCGAACGCGAGTTTGAATGTGCCGGCGGCTTTTACTGCAACTACTGCTACTGGTGTCGGTTTTGGTTCAAATTGGTTTAATGCTGCGGGTACAAATAATTTTAGCGCTTTGGTTGGTACGCCAAATGCTTTTTATTTTGGTGCGGGTGTACCGGGAAGTATTGTTAATGCTGGCAATTTAGCGGTGACTCCTGGGCAAAATTTGGCTTTGGTTGGCGGTACGGTTGTTAGTACCGGGCAGTTGTCGGCTGCGGGCGGGCAAATTACTGTTGCTGCTGTTGGGGGAGATCAGATTCTCCGTATTAGTCAACCGGGGCATTTGTTGAGTTTGGAAATAGCAACGGGCGGAAATTTTGCTAATTCTCAACAGACTTTGAATCCTATTTCTTTGCCGCAGTTGCTGACAGGTACTGGGCAAAATCAGGCGGCGGGTGTTGCGGTTGCTGATGACGGTTCTGTGCGGCTTGTGGGGTCTGGTTTGCAGGTGAATTCTGGGGATGTGGTGATTGCTGCTAATGTGTCTGGGCTGCCGCAGTTGAGTGCGGGAAGTGCGAATTTATGGGCTGTGGGAAATCTGACGTTAGCGGGCGCTAGGCTGCAAACTACGGGGGATTTGAGTTTGCTGGGTGGGGATGCGGTGCGGGTCAGGGACAGCGCCCTGAATCCTTTTTTGTCGCAGGCTGGGGGGAATTTATACATTCAGGGATCTCGCACTATTGATATTCTCACTCAAAATGCGATCGGCGGCTTATCTCTTCCCCCGCAATTCCAAAGCGGCGGCAATTTGAGTTTGGTTAGCAACGGCGTTATTTCGGGGGATGCCCACTTTGTTTCTGGTGGCAATTTTTCGATTCGCAATTTGTCGGGAATGCCGGGAAACTTTGTCAGTTTATTTGACCCGATTATCAGTTCGGAAGGAGATGTTTTCTTTGGAGATTATACCGGAGTTTCGCTGAAAGTCGAGGCGAGGGGGAGCATTGTTGCCGAGGATATTACAATTACCGGCCCTGATATTGCATTGGGTAGGGAAAATGTGAGTGGTGATCCAGATATTGCTATTTTAACCAGCAGTCCGGCCTTAATTCTGCGGGCGGGAGTGCAAAATCTGGCAAATTCTCCTAATGTTCCTAATTCTCCTACGGATACTCCGGGTGATAATGAACAACCTAATCCTTTAGGTGACGATGCAATATTTACTCCTGCGTCTATTTTATCGAATAATTTGATTTCTGTTGAAAATATTTCGGCTGGCGGGCCGGTGATTTTGTCAGCGCCGGGAATTATCGCAACTAGAGATATTAATGGCGGTCAAATTAATCTCGAAAGCAGGGAAGCAGGAGTGGTAGTTGGGGGCAGATTAACGTCTAGTTCGACAATTAATATTCAAGCTAATGACAATATTATATTGACAAGTGACATTTTTCGTGCTGATCTCAACGGCAGTATTAGTCTGAATACTGTTCGAGGCAATATAGTAACAGGGTCGATCGATACTGGGACTTCCGGGGCGATCGTACTCAGAGCTTTTGGCAATGTGAATTTTGGGACTTTGCAGGGCTCTAATGTTGATATTACCAGTAACTCCGGGGCATTGGGAGTTTTGACTGATGCCAATATCATTGTTCCTAATACAACACCAGTCAACATTACAGCAACTGAGAATATCAATTTGACAGCTTTTAGGGACTTAACGGTAGGCAATCTCACCGCTGCGACTGTCACTGCTAGCAGTAATGGGAGTGTTAATACGGGTGCGATCGCTACTTCGAGAGATGTCAGAATTGTAGCCGGACAGGACATCAGCACAAGGGCAATAACTGTTAATCCTGTCGCCACAAATCCAGTTAATCCCATCATTCCCACAGTCAATCTGGATGCCCTAAATAATATTAGCGTTGATTCCATCAATGCTCCGGCGGCTACGATTGCTTTGAGAGCAACTAGCAACTTAAATGCAGGGAGTTTGCTGGGGGGCTCAGTCGATCTCAATAGCGATGGGGGAAATATTGCGATCGGTAATACTACATCTCTTGGGAATATTAATATAATAGGTTCGGGAAATGTAAATTCAGGGGATTTACAGGGAACAAAAATTAATGTAAATAGCAGTTCGGGAATTATTGATATTGGCCGCGCTACTGCAACAGCAAATACTGTCACTTTAACAGCGCCGCTGGATGTAAATTCACGAGATTTGCGGGGAGTTGGAGTGAATGTAACTAGCAATACGGGAAGTATTGATATTGGCAATACCGACGCCACAACAGGAAATGTCAGTTTGACAACTTCTGGCAATGTAAATTCAGGAGATTTGCAGGGAGTTGGAGTTAATGTAACTAGCAATTCGGGAAGGATTAATATTGCCAATACGGACGCTACAACAGGAAATGTCAATTTAATAGCGCCGCTAGATGTAAATTCACGAGACTTGCAGGGAGTTGCAGTTGATGTCACTAGCAGCAGGGGAACAGTCAGCACTGGTAATATAAGTGCTGTTGAAAGTGTCGGAATTTTAGCGGGAAACGAAATCGCAATTGGCCGAATAAATGTTAATCCTGTTGTGAGGGTCGATCGCACTTCTACAGTAAATCTTAACGCTCAAAATGATATCAGTGTTGCATCGATCAATGCTCCGGGCGGTAATGTTGAGATCGCAACTCCGGGTTTAGTTCGAGTGACGGGTACTTTTGACCAAAACAGCACTCCTGTTAGCATCTCGACTCTTGGCGACACTCAACCCGGTACAGTTACGATCCGCCACGGCGGCGGCGATGTCAATCCGCCGACGGCTTTTGTGGTGGGAGATGCGACGACTAATGGTACTGCTGGGGCGATCGCCAGCAATGCTTTAGGTACGATTACTCAGGGACAATCGTTCATAAATTCTTACACTCAAGGCAATAGTGCGATCGTCACTACCAATCAACCAACTAATCCCGACAATCCGAATAATCCCGATAATCCCGATAATCCCGATAATCCCAATAATCCCAATAATCCCAATAATCCCAATAATCCCAATAATCCCAATAATCCCAATAATCCCAATAATCCCAATAAT
>NZ_JAUBTR010000001.1:0-119574 GCF_036705045.1 Microcoleus sp. BR0-C5 | reverse complement strand
CCCGATAATCCCAATAATCCCAATAATCCCAATAACCCCAATTCGCCGCCAATATTACCAAGGGATAGAGCGCGATTTGATAGAGGGCGATCGCTTTTTCCCGATCGCAACCAACCCTTTAGTCGCGAACAGCGGCAGAACCAAAACAGAATATCGCGAGATATAGGAAAACCCAGAGACAGGATGCCGCCCGAAAGAATGCAATTTCCCAGAGGACTGAGAAATTTCATCGATTCAAAAATCAGAGATTCTGTTATTCAGTCAGCATTTCGCGGCGACATCGGCAGGAATTTGGAGGCAGGCAAAATATCGGAAGCTTTGTCTTTGCTGGACAAATCTTTCAGCCAAGAATTCGGGGAATATTTCGGCCTCAACATTAGCAACGAGTTGGTATCCCCAGAGGAAATTCAAAAAAAGTTAGCATCCGTGGGCGCACAAACCGGCACCAAACCCAGCTTAATTTATCTGTTCTCGCAGCCCGAAGAATTAAATTTAATGCTGATCACTTCTTGCGGTGAAGTGGTTCACAAAAGTGTGCCGTCAGCGAACCGACAAGAACTTCTGAAAGTTGTAAATGAGTTCAGGGGTGAGATTACCAAACCGGGGGTGCGGGCTACTACGAGTTATCTACCATCTTCGCAACAGCTTTATAAGTGGATGATTGCGCCTTTAGAGGACAGTTTGAAAAAGTGCGAAACTGATACTATTTCTTTTGTTGTCGATCGAGGTTTGAGAGGTATGCCCTTTGCTGCTTTACACGACGGACAGCAATTTTTGGTGGAAAAGTACAATCTCAGCCTGATGCCCAGCATTAATTTAACAGATACCCGCTACGTCGATCTCAGAAATTCTCAAGTTTTAGCAATGGGTGCCTCGGAATTTTCCGAGTTGAATCCTTTGCCTGCAGTTCCTGCAGAAATAGCCGCTATTTCTAGAGAGTGGCCGGGAGTTACTTTTCTAAATGAGGGTTTCACTTTGGAGAATTTGAAGCGACAGCATCAAAGCCGACCTTTTGGCATTATTCACTTAGCTACTCACGGCGAATTTCGACCTGGAGCACCGAATAATTCTTTTATTCAGTTGTGGAATAGTCGGCTGCGACTGGATCAATTGCAGGATTTGAGATTGAATGATCCCCAGGTGAATATGTTAGTTTTAAGTGCTTGTCGGACTGCGGTGGGAGATGCACAGGCGGAGTTGGGTTTCGGCGGTTTGGCGCTGCAAGCCGGGGTGCAAACGGCTTTGGGGAGTTTGTGGTACGTGAGTGATGAAGGTACTTTGGGATTGATGAGTGAGTTTTACCAGCAGTTGAAGACGGCGCGAATTAAGGGGGCGGCGCTGCGACAAGCGCAAATTGCTATGTTGCGCGGAGATGTGCGTTTGGAGGGTGGCCGATTGCGGGGTTTGAGTCGGGGTGAGGGGGTGGAGTTGCCGGCTTCGCTGCAAGGGTTTGCGGATTTAAAGTTGTCGCATCCTTATTATTGGTCGGCTTTTGTGATGATTGGGAGTCCTTGGTGAGTAGTGATTGGTGATGAGTGATTTGTTATTGGTTGGATATCAATGATTTTTTAAAAGGTCAGGAATATTTAGAACGGGAGGTTTCTCCTCACTTTCCTTTTTTGTCGCCATCTGAGATTATGGGATTTTTGGAAACGCAAAAAGATGTGGGGGAAACGTCGATGATTCGAGGGTTTAGGCAGTGGGTGAGGAGCCAAATTCAGTCAGGGGAATGAAAGGGATATTTATCTGTATGAAAGCTAAATTTTTTTTAGCTATAAATTCAAAAGAATACGCAGTCTTTCTTCTACCATCATTAATGTTGTGGGAGAAACTGTACCCACAGTTCAAAAAATCTTTCTATACTGATCGATCGCACATCTTCACATTTAATGAAACTTCGCTGTCTAAGTCCTCCTTCTGGGGGGTTAACTTCGACGTGCCAGGGAATTCCTTTATCTTTCGATGTGACTGGTAGTACCACAACTAATCCCGAAGCACCCTGATTGAATAAATCTACAGATGTCACTAGACAGGGACGCTTGCCAGCTTGCTCTCTTCCTCGTGTTGGGTTCAAGTCAATCAGCCATCTATCACCCCATGATGGTTTTGCGGATGTCATTCTAAACCATCCTCTAAAGTGATATCCCAAGCTTCCCGTTCTTCAAGTTCTTCTTGCCAAGCTTCTGGGCGATCGCGTAAGGCAAGATAAGCTTGGTTGGCTGCTGCTAAAAACTGTTGTCTTCGGTATTGTGCGATCGCTTGTTCGAGAACTGTTTCGATTGGTTTTCCTGAGAGTGCAGAGATTTCTGCGAGGGTTTGATAAGATGTATTGCTAATTGTAACTGTAGAAGTTTGATCCATGTTACTTTTTTACTTACCTCGACGTTACGCACCTATTATAGCTTAAAAGCTTGGTGTCGCACAGGCGGGACGCCCGTGCCACGAGGGAGGCGGATGAATGAAAGGGCGATCGCTCTTCTGAATTAACTCCTGACAACAAGCGATCGCACTTCGTTAAAAAAAGGGCTATTCCCTACGGGATAGCTCCGCTTCACGCCCTTTTTTCAACCGTAGATGAACGCGGATGGATTAAGGGCGATCGCTCTTCATTGAGAGGGCTGATTACCCTTGCGATACTAACTTTATGCCTTCAAAACAAAACCCATATCCTTCAACGCTGCGAGAGTGAAGTTTCTTTGATTATTATTGGCATCATTTGTTACAGCGCTCATAAGTTCTTGTGGAAAAGAACCCTCAACCCAGTGGGAAGCCCCGGTAGTGCGATTATTCCAAGTTGCCGGACTCCTAAAATCGCCATCACCTTGTAAGGGAATATTTCTGCCTCCGTTGAGTGCTTTAGCATTCTCTCCGGTAAACTCAGAATAGATAGATGCTTGAGGAATGATCACTAGCTTCGCAAACTCCTCTGAAGTACCAAATCCTATTGCATGACCCAACTCATGCTCAATCACTTGCGTTGCGAGTGCGTCAGATTTTTGGTTCCAAAGATAAGGAAAAATGTTCATTATTGCAACGCCTTGACCCTGTAGCCCTGCCTCTGCATACGCTTTCTGCTCTGAAGGTTGTGGCGACTGACTTATGTTAAGGGTGAATCCTCTTTCAGCATTACCGCCAGCGGGACCACTAACAATTCTTGACTTCCAGTTGTTAATTGCATTATTAATCACCGTCCTTTGACTTGATGTAAAACTCCCATTAAATACAGGTGTAATGTTAAAGGATGGTGCTTGATCATATAAATTTAGTACGAAGCGATAATTCACTGAAACAGTGTTATTGATTGGGGTAACTTTAGCGTAATATGTGCCAGCGGCTAAATTAGCTTGAGCATATCTGCTGTTGTCCCACTGCGTGTTATTTAATGTTACACGCCTCTGATTTTGGTCGAACAGTTCTAATGTGACATTTTTTTCAGCAGTGTCTTGAGATATATCCGTAGTCCTTAGTGCTAATTGTAATTTTCTTGGCCCATTTATAGTGAACTGGTAGTAGTCAACATCATCTCCCGTAGAGGCTCCAAGAAAGTCCATATAAGTTTGCCTCTTAGCCGTTAAGTCACCTAGGGGTCGGGCTGCACTAAAAGTATTTCCGGCTTGATCGAGGTTGAAAGCGATACCGTAACTGGCATTCCCTTTAACTCGTACATAATAAGTGCCAGCAGATAAGTTGTCCAACTGACTTCCGGAGATTGATTTATTGGAACTTCCTTCCGAACTGGCTAAGACTTCTCCGGAATCAACCGTGTTATTGTTATTAGCATCTCGAATCAAGTAAACATCCGCACTACCATTAAAAATATCTTTCAAGCCAACGCTCAAACGACCGCCCGGTTGTTCGATGTTGAAACGGTAGTATTTATCGTTATTTGTGCTAACAGACTGGGATGAATACAATGTTCGACCAGTAAAAGAACCAGAGGAAGGACCCGTTACATAATTAATGTTTTGTACGTTGCTAATGATTGGGTTTGAGACAACAGGTGCAGCACTGAGGGTGTAACTGCCTGTGAAACCGGCAGCGTAGCTGGTAGCTCTCACTAAATATGAGATGCCTGATTGCGGGGTTAGCGTTAACCGAGAGTTACGATTTCCTGCTGAGTTATCATCAAAAGCAACGACTTGTCCCGTACTTTCATTAATAACTTGCAGGTAGCTATCGAATGCTGTCGAACTTAAATTCAGTTGTACTTGCTGTCCGGAACTAACTCCTGTGAGGCGATAGTCATCGGCATAAGCACCGCTACGAGTGGGGTTGTTTCTGTCAGTGGTACTGAGGGAACTGTTTATAGTGTGGTTGAGACTGAGAGTCGGTAAGGTTGTACTTCCACCTGAAGAAACAGTCCTTAAAGTGTAACTACCTGTCGCTCCTGGGGCATAGCTAGTTGCTCGCACCAAGTAATTCTTGCCTGACAGGGGTGTAAATGTGAGTCGGGAATTATTGTTTCCTGCTGAGTCATCATCAAAATCAATTACTTGTGCCGTACCAACATCGATAAGTTGCAAGTAGCTATCGAAAGCTGTTGAACTCATTTCCACTTGCACGGGTAAACCTGGTATTAAACCTGATAGACTGTATTGGTCTGTGTACCGACCACTACGAGTAGGATTGTTGATATCTGTAGTGCTGAGAGTTCCGCTGACTGTTCCGTTCGCACCGAGAGGAGTTGAATTTTTTTCTATGGCAATTTCGCTGCCATTTATGACAATTATTGCCCGATCGTCCTCAGCTTTTAACGCAGCTAATTCTTCCGAACTTAATGCTTTCTCTCGAACAGCAGCGACAAAAATCGCTCCCTCATCTCCCGGTGTATCAATTGCATTCACCTGAGCATCAATTGAGTGTCCGATTTCTTCGAGAATAAGGTCTTCTAAGGCTGCGGTGTCTGCGCTCTCTCCGGTTAAGATATCCTTTGACAAATAAATCGTATTTGTTGCTGTAGCAAATGCACCATTCGCTCCGGCAATGTCCCCACGATCCACTAATTCTATAGGTGGAATGGTACTAAAATCACCAATAAGCCATTTGTCTACAATTGTTTGTGCGGCTTGAACATTGTAATCAGCTCCGAAGACCAACTTAAGTTTTTCCTTTAAGTCGGGCTCGGCAGCAAAGCGTTGAAGGTCTTGATAAACCTTTGGTATTACCTGAGAATTTAGGATATTAGTAGAGGCGTAATTCTCATAAGTTGTCAAACTTTGGTTAGGATTAGTGTTGTTCAATTCAAACATAGCTTACCTCTGGTTGGGCGATCTGAACGAGGTGATTTTCACCTTTTTATATCTATGTCATGTGGGAAGTTTCGAGTTTAATTGGCCGCCCACATTTCTAATATCTCAGATCCCAATTGGATTAACGGCTCAGCTTGGCTCATTTTTTTGTTCACTAAATAGTTCACTGCTTCTCTTACTTACGGAACCAAGGTGAGCTATAATTGGGTGAGAACACCGCAGGGGTAATGCAGAATGGTTAATACTCTGAAGGCGTCACAACGAGGGCTAAAAATCGTTGACGAAGCTAGATGCAACAAGCGCTGGACTCAAGAAAAGTGGAGGCAAGCTTCTTTTACCTCAATCTCAACATTGAAGAGGTTTTTGAAGGGGGACCGGATCGATCGGTATGCTTTTATTGCAATTTGTCAGGCTGTATGCGTTAACTGGGAAGAAGTTGCTGAACCCAACGAAATTCAGGAAACAGAGTTACCTGTGGTATCTGTTGCCAGCACAAAACCTTCACTGGAAGACCAAATTAACGTATTACCACTACAACCAACTGACGGTTACAGCAAAAACCAGCGTGGAGTATGGATTCCCAATTTACGATGCCGAAAGGTGTGGGGAAGAGAGAGTTTCAGCGAAGAACTGTTACACCGGCTAAACGACCCGCAAGAAGCACCTATTCTCTCTCTATGCGGTAGTGCGGGGTACGGCAAGACAGAAGTAGCCTGTAATGTTGCTATGGCAGCAGTGCGTAACAATCTCTTTGCTGATGTACTATGGGTCAAAGCAAGAGACACTGAATTTTCTGATGGTAAAATCAGCCAGTCAGAACGAGATGAGGCGCTTAGTTGGAATCAGTTACTTCAAGAGATTGCCCATCAACTAGATGGCTGTTCGGTAAAGCGAGTTCACCAGCGCATTAAAGAAGAAAAGAGGCTGATTGTACTAGACAATGCTGAAACTGCACAACTTGAGGAGATTTTACCCAAACTTAATGAAATGCTTAACCCTAGTCGGGTATTACTAACCAGTCGCTTTCAAACCAATGCTTCTTATGTTGGACTGATTAATATTCCGCCCTTGGAAGAGAACTGCTCTTACCAGTTGTTGCAAGATGAAGCTAAATACAAAAATGTACCTGCAATACTACAAGCAAACACAGAGCAACTTCAACAAGTCTATCATTTATCTTGTGGTGCTCCGCTTGCATTACATTTTATCGTTGGGCGTGTCTTTGACGATGGCACATTGGAGCCAGTGTTGTCGGCACTAGAACAAGCTGGCGGAGATGTTGAAAAAATTTACGAGTTTTCCCTAAAGACAGCTTGGCAGCGAATTAGCGATGTAACTAAGAAGGTACTCCGTTACATGGGGAACTCTGATGCAGGTGTGACTTGGGAAGAATTGTCTGGTGCTAAACAGGTACAGGAATCAGACTGGATCGTAACCCGGCGCGAACTGGGGCGGTGGTATTTGATTGAAAAGGAAACAGATGCCAAAGGTAAACCGCGCTATAACTTGCATCCTTGGGTAAGACGCAGCCTGCGAGGAGGATTGGTAGATAAGTGGCAACTGTCCCTTCAGGAATGGGAACAGATAGCAAAATGGAAGTACGATATTGACTAATCCAGACAATTAAATGGAAAGGTAATTATGAAGATAGATTTAACATTACAAGAAGAGAGAGCAAATCTCTTTAGTGCTTTGAGTCGGTGGGCAGAGATATGTTTATCACAAAATGATGAAACTGATGATTCATTCATATTACTATTGAAGGTGTGGGAAAAAGTCAGTGGAAAACTCTGGTTTGAATGTTACTGGAACGATTATTTTCACTGCGGTAAAATCGTTCTTAAAGCTGCTAGATATGTAAATGATGTCAAGGTTCAAGCACAGCTATTAGGTGAACTGGGCTACGCTTGCATGGAAGGCGAAAATTTTGTCCAGGCTCAGCAATGTTTCCAGGAATCGCTACAGAAGTATCAATTGCTTAAAGAATTTTCAAAAGAATGTAAGTTGCTACGCTATTTGGGAAATTTAGCAAATCGGCAAAAGCAGTATGAACTTGCTTTAGAGCATTATCAACAAGCTTGGGATATTTTGAAGACCAAGCGGAGTCAAATACCTATTGACGATCAATTAGCTCTTCATGAAGCAGAGTTACCAAATGTTATTGGATGCGTGTATCTTGAGTTGAGAGATTTTTCTGCGAGTTATCAGCAGTTTAATCTATCTCTAAAAAACTATCAAGTTTTGCTAGAAGATTATCCTCAGAAGAGAATTCGATATCGCTACTATCAAACCGAGCTAATAATGAATTTGGGAAAATGTCACTTTCTACAAGGAGATTACGAGCAAGCTAGACGTTGCTATGAAGACTGCCTCCTAGTCAGCAGAGAAATTAGTCGCAATGATACAATGGCTACTGTACTACTAAGTTTAGCTGAGTTAGCAGAGGTAGAGGGCAACAAGGAAGAGGCTATAAAACTAGCAAGTGAATCTGAGCGTGTTGCTGGTACTGAAATTACCTCTGTACGGGAGCGAGCTGCTATTTTCAAGGAAAAATTGCTGTCAAAGACAATGTTTTGACCCTGGAATAGTGAGACTATACCAGATTTACACTATTTCTCTATATATTATGAATTAGATTTACCTACTCAGCCAAAGCCTGCCGCTGAGCCTCTAACAATTCCAGAATCCCGGTTTCTGCAAAATCCAAAATTTGATTTAACTGACTCCGACTGAAACTTCCATCTTCCGCAGTTCCCTGAATTTCAATGATATTCAAATCTCCATTCATCACCACATTACAATCAATTTCAGCAGCCACATCTTCAAGATAATTCAAATCTAAAAACGGCTCGCCTTCCAAAAGTCCCACAGACACGGCCGCCACTTGACGAATAATGGGCGATCGCACTAAATCACCTTTTTGCACCAACTTATTCAAAGCGTCAGCCACAGCCACAAACCCGCCAGTAATTGAAGTTGTGCGAGTCCCCGCATCAGCTTGCAAAACATCCGCATCCACAAGTATGGTGCGTTCTCCCAAGAGTTGCATATCCAAGCACGATCGCAAACTGCGTCCAATCAACCGCTGAATCTCCTGAGTGCGTCCCGATAACTTCATAAATTCCCGCTCTTGTCGCTGCGGCGTAGATCCCGGCAACATTCGGTATTCCGCTGTCAGCCAACCTTGTCCGGTATTCTCCAGAAATCTCGGCACTCCCGGCTTGATTGTAACGCTGCAAAGTACCTGAGTATCGCCACTTTTCGCGAGCACAGAACCGCTAGCAAATTTGGTAAACTGTCGATCGAAACTAATCGGACGAAGTTGATTTGGTTGTCTGCCATCGGGACGTTGGAAAGCCATAATATTTAGGTGATTGGTAATGGGTAATTTGGTATTAAAAAATTAAAATTGGGTATTAATCTTCCGGTTTCTTTGATTCCGTCAATATGCAGTCATTCCATCTAAAATCTAAAATCTAAAACCTAAAATCTTATGCCGATTTGCCCTTAGCCTCGATTAATTTGAGAATATGCTGCTGGACTTGTTGTGGAGATTGATCGCCATCAATAGTTAACAGTTTGTTGCGGTATTCGTAATACTCTAAAAGAGGAATAGTGCGTTCGTGGAACAAATCGAGCCGACGCTGTAAAATTTCAGGGTGGTCATCCGATCGATCGCGCTCGATCGACCTACTCAGCAAAACCTCGATCGGCACTTTCAGCCAAACTGCCCAATCTAGCTCCTGCGCCAAATCCTCTAATAAAAAATCCAACTCCTCAGCTTGAAAAGCCGTTCGCGGATAGCCCTCCAACACCCAGCCATTAAAGACATCCCACAGCAGCAGTCGGCGGCGAAAGAATTCAATCATAGCTGCGTCGGGAACTAATTCCCCTTTTTCGACATAAGACACCGCCAGCTTGCCTAAATCTGTGTCTTCTGCGATCGCCTCCCGTAGAATGTCCCCCACAGCCAGCAAAGGAAGGCTCAAATTGCTGCACAGTAGTTCAGCCTGAGTTCCCTTTCCCGCTCCTGGCCCTCCCAGAATCACCACTCTCACAGTCCCTGCTCCTAGTGCCGCGACATTCAAATTTTACGCGATGTGTGTACCTTTTCTTAAAAGCCCTGGACGCAGCAAGACTTTCATCACCTTGGTTTTTCACCCTATAACGGTATAAATGTCAAGCTCCACGCCGTATTTTCGTAAAAAACCCCGTTTCTGCCTAAGTGCTAATTGAGTTCAAAAATCGCACAAACGACTGCGAATGCCACTGCCGCGAGCTTTTGACAACTTGTATATCTAGTGTTCGATCGGATGTGCACCCGGCCCGGTACACTATATATTGTCAAGCAGGCTTCAGCCGCGCCAAGGTCGGAGCTGCACTCAAGACTTAGTTGCTGATTAAATATTGCCCTATGGTTGCTCAGTTACAAACCCCTAAACTCAATTT
Organism: Microcoleus sp. BR0-C5; assembly: GCF_036705045.1. Lineage (NCBI taxonomy): Bacteria > Bacillati > Cyanobacteriota > Cyanophyceae > Oscillatoriales > Microcoleaceae > Microcoleus > Microcoleus sp. BR0-C5. Next base: position 109,876 of record NZ_JAUBTR010000001.1, on the reverse strand, counting down.
AACCCACAGCTTGCCCTACACAGTTCAAGGGCTGGTGCAAGTTTTTACAGGCCCGCACCGCTGCTTTTTTACCAGTGTCATGGCTCAAGCCCTCAGAATTGCAGGACAGGGAGCTCCCGTGCTAGCGGTGCAGTTCCTCAAAGGGGGAATTAATCAAGGGCATCAGCATCCGGTGCGGCTGGGGCAAAATTTAGATTGGGTGCGCTGCGATTTGTCACGCTGCATTGAGAATGCCGATTTAGATGAGCTGGAGACGCGATCGATCGAACAATTGTGGCAGTATGTTCAAAATGCGGTGCGCGAAGGCCGTTATGCCTTAGTTATTCTCGATGAATTGAGTTTAGCGGTTAATTTAGGATTGATTCCCGAAGCCGAAGTGGTGGCATTGATTGACAGCAAGCCACATCATTTGGATATGATTTTTACCGGGCCATCCATGCCCCAAAGAATTTTGGATGTTGCCGACCAAATTACTGAAATTCGCCGCAGTTAAGGACAATGATTCAATTTGCGATCGCCTTTTTAGCGGTCGCATTTTTTATGTATAAAAATAGTATCTAAAAAAAAGAGGCGATCGCTTAGCTCAAAGAGCGATCGCACGCTGATCAATTTACCAGCGACGTTACGCTTGAACTACCGGATCGAACACAACACTCAATCGATCCGTCGGCACCATCCGCTTGAGAATTTTCAAGTGACCGTCTGCATCCGACCAACTGCGAAACTCACCCACAACCACCTTTTCCACATTTGGAAGCGAGCGAACTATAGTCCACGGCTTAAGACGTTTTTCTTGCAACATACTAGATAAATCTCCTTGGTAAATTGGAGCCAAAGCCAGTCCCCATGATTGGCCACGGTCGAGGACTGACTTTTGACTTTGCAAACTTGCCCTTCTCTAAGAACATAGCACAAAAAAAATGGTTTGTGATTATATCTTATTTTTCGCTTTTTTTAGAGCTATTTTCTACATAACAGACGATTAAACTCAAAACTTGTTAACTCTTTAATTCCCCACTCAAAACTCTTTCATTACTAACACTTCGACTTCGCTTGGGGTGCAGCCTGACTAATAAATTCTGCCTTCTACCTTCTACCTTCCTTCTACAAATCCCGCCGCGACAGCAGAAACCAGATCCCACCCAAACCCAAAACACCGCACAAAACCCCGCCTTCCCACCCAAAAACAGTCCCCCCCGGCAAATGTCCCGGCTTTGCTTTAGAAGTAAAATTCAGCTCAGAATAGTATACCCACTGGCTGTTAACCCGCCAGCCCACTCGATCGCCAAACTTCTCCCAAACTGTAGCATCATAAACACCAGGCTTTCCCCCCAACTTCAGCCACAAACCCTTTTGCACAGAAAAACCGAATCTGCGGTGACTGTGCCGCACCCAAAGTTTATCGATAGTCTGCAAATCCTTAGCTGGAAACTTCCTAATATCTTCCTCACTCAAATAACCCCGTGAATTTTGCTGCATCACCTCCAGCATTTTCACAGAAGTTTCCTCATCAGCACCACGCCAATTTTTAGCAGCCAGCAGCCTTGCCAAGTGAGAATAATCAATACCTTTTTCGGACTCTAAATTCACAGAAACTAGCGGAGAATCAGTCACTGGTTGAGTCGGAACCGAAGGACTAACAACAGTTGCCTGCTGCGACTTTTCCCGCACGGGGACAACAACAACAGGAGGTTTTAAAGCATCCAAAACTTCCACAGCCGATTTGTAGCGATCTTTAACATATTCCTGAATCAACTTATCCAAAACCTGACCTAAATCCTCGCTAATTTGTGTTCCTTTTGGCAAAGCCTCCCTCCACAGCCACCGGCCTTCAAGCGGATCGTAAAGGTCATCGTGAATGTCGCCGTAGATATCCAGATAAGGCATAACAGAAGTCAGCAAGCGAATGCAAGTCACCCCCAAACTATAAAGGTCGCTAGCAGGAACAGCCCTACCGTGACGCTGTTCTAGAGCCGCGTAGCCGGGAGTTCCCAGCTTAGTTCCTGTTTTGGTCGGAGCCGCAGCTACTACCTGTTTAGAAACCCCAAAATCTATTAGCACTAACTTACGATCGCGAGCTCTGCGGATCACATTCTCAGGCTTAATATCGCGGTGAATTACATTTCGGTCGTGAACAAACTTCAATAATGGCAACAAATCTAACAGCAGTTCGCAAGTTTTAATTTCGCTATAAGCACCGTACTTATCTAACTCATCCTTTAAATTATTGCCATCAATAAACTCTTGAACCAAATACAAGCGCCCATCTTCCTCAAAATAAGAAATTAACTGAGGAATTTGCGGGTGCTTCAGTTCGTATAACCGCCTTGCCTCTTGTTCAAACAGTCGAACATATTTTTTAAAATGACCGGGCTTACGCTGAAACTCTTGAGGGGGGGACAACTGTTTAATCACGCACAATTCCTCAAATTTTCCATGATTAACAGCTCGGAAAGTCCTGCCAAATCCCCCATCGCGCAGCGGTTCAGTTGCTGCATAAAGGTCTTTTAGCAGCAGCTTTGAACCACAATTAAGACAATACTTTGTGCCTGGTGGGTTCTGACGCTTGTCTCTTGGGCAATCGAGATTAAGGCAGTATGTCATATATTAAAAAAATGCGAACAAAATTAGTAGGAAGGGTTTTATATTATTCAAGAGTCCGATCGCGAGCTGGTTTTTGTAGAGGCGAAACCTCGAACCTTACGGAGGCGACAGCCACCCTCGCGATCGGAGGGGGCGCTCCCGCCCGACTGCCGCCCCTGAGCAAGTATAACTCTCTTGAGGGTTTGACCTCAAACTCGAAGTCCTCATCTAACCTTAGACTCCGCTGCGTGCAATACATTTGATTTAGCGGTCAAAGAGCCACCAGATCAAACAGAAATAGTAATTTATTACCAGCCCCGTGAGTTCTGCAACGCCAAAAAAACTGAGGATTCCCCCTGAGATATAATTTTATTGCCAGAGAGAAGCACACTAACGGGAGCTGCGGCTTCCGTCAAGTTCGATCGGCTTTAATATTTTAGCAGGATAATTTATTACCTAACCAGGCGGAATCAACAATCCCAAACTCCCCAACAAACGCACGTTAAAATAAAGACTAGCTTGCTCGATCGCAATCCGAGCGTGACCAGACAATTAGCCAGTTTTCCCTGTTTCCTTTTTTCAGCTATTACCAGTTACATCTATTTCCATAGTTCTACTTAATTAGGAACCGTCAGTGACACCAAAACTACAGCCATCTCCCACTCCAAACTCCCGCAAAAAATCACCAAAAGTACCTTGGTTCGAGCGGTTCATGGCACTGGTCGCCCTAGGAAATTTAAGCCTAGTAATATTTGACATAACTTACGTACCGGGGCGAGATTTCTACCTCCGGCAACTGCCAGTTATAACTCAACTATACGACCCATTTAAAGGAATTAAACCCCACCGAGACACCCAACAATATCTGGAAACCTTAGAAGAATTAAAAATTCAAGTAGTGCAAACAGGCTTGCCATCCCCCGAAGTAGCAGCCAAATTGCAGGAAATAAACAATCTGAGCGCGAAAATGATCGACGAAGATCCCTTTCGAGTAGCATCAAAAAGTGGCACCCTAGAAAAAATAAAAGACCGGATGCGCGATCGCGCCCCAAATCCGCAAGACTCCGCTAAACAATCATTCCAAAGATTCTGGAGCCCTGACTATTTAAACAAACAAGGCTGGCAAAAAGAAATCCAGTGGTTTGACTCCAAAATCAAGCCATTAATCGCCACCAACTATTACCGCGAGATTGGAGAAAACGGCGAATTTACCGATAATTTCTGGCTAATCGACCTGCCATTCATTGCCATATTCGCGATCGAATTTTTAGCCCGTACCTACTTGATCAGCCGCCGCCACCGCAGCGTCACTTGGCGATCGGCCATGCTCTGGCGATGGTACGACATCTTCCTGCTCCTCCCATTCTGGCGCCTGTTGCGAGTATTACCCGTCACAATTCGCATCCACCAAGCCAAAATGCCGGATCTCCAACCCATACGCACCCAAATCAGCCGAGGTTTCGTCGCCAACTTCGCCCAAGAATTGACCGAAGTTGTAGTAATTCAACTGATCAACCAGATGCAACAATCAATTACCACAGGCGAACTCGCTCGTCAACTCTTTAAATCCCCAAAACAGCGCTATCTAGACATCAACAATATCAATGAAATAGAAGCGATCGCCACCCATCTCGTCCAAATAACCGTCTACAAAGTCCTCCCCCAACTCCAGCCAGACCTAGAAGCCCTCCTCCGGTACAATATTGAAAGCTTCCTCAAACAATCCCCCCTCTATCAAGGATGGAAGCAAGTACCCGGCCTGGGAAATCTGCCCGAACAGCTAGCACAGCAATTAGTTGCAGAACTCTCAAAATTAGCCACCCTCGGCCCCCAAGATGCCTACGAAGCCTTCAAAATCGCCAGCGAAGACCCCATAAGCATCAAACTCTCAAGCCAGCTAGTGCAACATTTCGGGCAAGCTTTAGGAACCGAACTGCAACAGCAGCAAACCTGGCAAGAAATACAACTGCTGCTGTGCGACTTCCTAGAAGAGTTCAAAATCAACTACATTCAGCGGTTGAGCGAAGAAGACTTCGAGAAAATTTTAGAACAAGCCAAAGAACTGCAACGGATAACCCCGCGTTAGGGCAAGTCTCCACCGCTTTACTTATTTTTTTCTTCCCCAATTAGCAATTAGCAATTACCCTGCTGTAACTCCTGCAAATGAAAATTGCTGGAATTGTAAAGTTTCATGTGCGATCGGCATTCTTTACCAGAGTCATCTGCAGAGTTGTGCATCACATCTTCAGCGCCGTAGTTAGTTAGACCGCCGTTAGGGTTCTCAGCGGCCTGGCGTGTCATGTTTTTAGCGAGAAAGGTCAATCGATTTTCGATTTTCGATTTTCGATTTTCGATTTTCGATTGAAGCATTGACTTGCGCGAGATAAATACGTTCGGCAAGTTTCATCGGATACAGGTTTTTTATTTCTGGGTCCTGAGTCTGCTTTCGGAATGAATCGGGGGGCTTGTATCTTGGATGCTTGATTGTCAATTTTTTTAGACGTATATTATATCAATTTCTATGTAAGTTTGATGAGATTCTAGTTTTTAGACTCAATCTGTAAAGTAAAGTTAAAAAAATACTACAAATCTCTCTAGACCAAGTAATCTATTAGATATGATTGCTAAGGGGTTTCCTAAAGGCTAAAAAAAATTACAAATGCTATAAAAAAATAAGCCGCGTCAGTATCTTTAGTCAGATATTATTATACCCATCTCAGAGAAAGCACGTAAGTAGCCCGGCTTGTTTAAGCAAGTTACTGTCTAAAACTTTTCACTAAATATTATAGATTGCTTTTCAATATATATTTCCTCAGCCTCATTTCACTCTTCTCCACTGAGATTTTTCCGCCAACTCGTTACCCCAGAAGTAACACCAATCAATGTCACAGACCTCTGCAACCACTTTCCTGTCAAACCGTTCTAAAAAAAAGGTGTCCCTGCGCCTAATTTTAGTATTCCCATTCGTTCTACAAATATTTGCCGCCGTCGGGCTGACAGGCTGGCTATCCTTACGCAACGGGCAAAAAGCAGTCAACGAAGTTGCTAGTCAGTTGCGGAGTGAAATTACGGCCCGCATCCAGCAGCAGCTCAACACATACCTAGATACAGCCCCTCGCGTCAATCAACTGAATGCCAATGCCCTTCGCCTAGGATACTTAAATCCCGACGAATTGGAGAGTACGGAGCGCTATTTGTGGGAGCAACTTCAAGCCTTTCCTTCTCTGCCCCAGATGGGTTTTGCTACTAAAACGGGAGAGTTCATTGCCATTGAACGCCAAGAAAATGGCAAAATTTTTTTTAAAATAGCAGACAAAGAGCATCGGAATGAACTTCATATTTATGAATCTGATAGCAAAAGCAATCAAAGAAAGCTCTTACAAGTCTCCCGCAACTACAATATACTCCGCCGTTCATGGTATAAAGACAGTGTACGCTTAGGCCGGCCCACATGGAGCGAAATTTTTCCGCTTACAGGTCAGAAAACGCTCTCCCTCCCTGCCGGACATCCAGTTTATGACGAAAGTGGCGAACTGCGCGGAGTATTCGTTGCTAATTTTTTGATCTCTTTCCTCAGCGACTTTCTGCAAAGCATAAAAATCGGTCGATCGGGACAGACATTCATTATGGAACGTTCTGGACTCCTAGTAGGCAGTTCAACTCTCAAAGAAGCATTTATCACCAACAATGGCAAACTCGATCGCCTGAATGCTTTAGACAGCACAGATGATTTAATCCGGCTGACAACAGCGCATTTAAAAGAACACTTTGGCGACCTCACTAAAATTAATAGCTCTCAGCAATTGGATTTTACGATCGCCGGCCAGCGGGAATTCCTCCAAGTTATGCCCTTTCAGGATAGCCGAGGATTGGACTGGCTGATCGTCGTCGTAGTTCCTGAAAGCGATTTCATGGATCAAATTAACGCCAATACCCAGACTACCATTTTGTTGTGTTTGGGAGCCTTGGCGCTGGCTACCGTTTTGGGAATCTTAACCGCACGCTGGATTACCAGCCCGATTCTCCGTTTGAGCGAAGCTTCTAGAGCGATCGCCAGTGGCGACTTAGAGAAAAATGTGCAGGTAAAAGGCGTAGAAGAACTAGAAGTTCTGGGTCAGTCTTTCAACCTTATGGCACAACAGTTGCGCGAATCCTTTGAGGCGCTAGCCAAGACCAATTCCGAGCTAGAAATCCGAGTAGAAGAACGCACCGCCCAACTCACGGAAGCCAAACAAATCGCTGATACTGCCAACCAAGCTAAAAGTGAATTTTTAGCGAATATGAGTCACGAATTGAGAACGCCCCTCAATGGAATTTTAGGATACGCTCAAATCCTAGAACGCTCAACAACGATGGCTCCGAAAGATATCCAAGGCATCAGTATTATTCACCAGTGTGGTTCCCACCTTTTAACCCTGATCAATGACATCTTAGACCTCGCTAAAATTGAAGCTCAGAAATTGGAACTGTACGCGAAAGATTTCCATTTTCCTTCCTTTTTGCAGGGAGTCGCGGAAATCTGCCGCATTCGAGCCGAACAAAAAGGAATGGCTTTTGTTTATCAACCCAGTTCGGAAATTCCTGCTGGCATCTACGCTGACGAGAAACGCTTGCGACAGGTACTAATCAACTTACTGAGCAATGCAATTAAGTTTACAGACTCGGGACGAGTGACTTTTAAGATAGAACATCTGGAAAAGGGGAAAGGTGAAAAGCTACAAAGCCATGAGCAAAAGCCAGCCTCACCAATTCACAAAATTCGGTTTCAAATAGAAGATACTGGCGTTGGTATGACACCAGAACAATTAGAAAAAATATTTTTGCCTTTTGAACAGGTAGGAGACAGTAAGCGGCAGGCGGAAGGAACCGGACTCGGTTTAACAATTAGCCAGAAAATTGTCGAAATGATGGCTAGTACAATTCAAGTAAAAAGTCAGTCAGGAGTCGGCAGTGTTTTTTGGCTAGATTTGGATTTACCGGAAGCAGTAGACTGGGCAAATACAGCCACGGTGGCCAAGCAAAAAAAGCTGGTTGCCTACCAAGGTAGAAAGCAGAAAGTTTTGGTTGTGGATGACAAATGGGAAAACCTCTCGGTCATTGTCAATCTGCTGGAACCCCTCGGATTTGAAGTAACCGAAGCTAAAAACGGTCAAGAGGGTTTAGAAAAAGTAGAAGAGTTTCAGTTCGATTTGATTATCACTGACTTGGTGATGCCAGTGTTAGATGGCTTTGAGATGATGCGCCGTATCCGAAATTTGTCACACTATAAAGACGTGGCAATCATCGCTTCATCTGCCAGTGTATTTGCTACCGACCAACATAAAAGCTTGGAGGGGGGAGCCAACGATTTTCTCGGTAAGCCTGTGCAGGCAGAAGAGCTATTTGAGATGTTGCAAAAGTATTTAAAACTTGAATGGATATATGAGGAACAAAAGAATGAAAAAATTAGCAATATTCCCTTTTCATCAGAGCCTCAATCACTTTCTGAATCGACCTCTGTAGTAGCGCCCCCGCCCGGAGAAATTGAACTCTTACTTGAACTGGCGATGAGAGGCAACGTGAAAGGAATTGTGAAGCGCAGTGAGCATCTAGAGAAACTGGATCAGAAATTTGTGTCCTTTGCTGTTGAGCTGCGCCAGTTAGCCCAAGGCTATCAGGTAAAAAAAATTAAAGAGTTTATTACATCCCACAGAATACAAAAAGAATGAAGGCAGCAAATATGGAAACAAGTAGCATCTTAATCGTCGATGATAATCCTAGCAATCTAGACGTGCTTTCTGAAGCTTTAGCGGGTTCGGGATGGGAGATATTGGTAGCAACTGATGGTGAAACTGCCATCGAACAGGCCGAATATACTCAGCCTGATTTGATTCTTTTAGATGTGATGATGCCAGGAATTGACGGGTTTGAAACCTGCCATCGCCTGAAGGAAAGTCCGTTGACGAACGAAATTTCGGTAATTTTTATGACGGCTCTTTCTGACATAGGAGATAAAGTCAAAGGCTTTAATCTAGGGGCGGTGGATTACATTACTAAGCCCTTTGAACAAAAGGAGGTATTAGCTCGCGTCAACCTCCATTTAAAGCTGCGTTCTCTTACTAAAATTCTCGCAGACCAAAATCTGCTTCTCAAACGGGAAATAGAAGACAGGCTCGCCGCAGAAGCAGCGTTACATCAGCTCGCGCAGGAGTTAGAAAAACGGGTGGAAGAACGAACCGCTGAACTTTCTCAAGCTTTGGATAATCTTAAAAAAGCTCAAGTGCAAATCGTTCAAAGTGAAAAGATGGCTTGCCTTGGTCAACTTGTAGCTGGAGTGGCTCACGAAATTAACAATCCAGTTAGTTTTATTTCCAATAATATCCCTATTGCCAAGGAATATATTGCCGATTTGATCGAGATGACTCGGCTTTGCCAGCACAACGTTACTTCGACATCAGAATTTGAGGATAAGTCCCAGGAGATTGAGTTAGATTTTATTGTTGAAGATTTGCCAAAAATTATTGATTCAATGGCGGTCGGAACAGAGCGACTTTACAATCTTTCTATGTCACTGCGTAATTTCTCTCGGTTGGATACATCGGCACTAACGCCCGTGAATATTCACGATGGGCTAGATAGTACCTTATTAATTTTAGGGCATCGACTGAAATCTAAAGGAAGTTTCCCAGGAATTGCAGTGATTAAAGAGTATGGGGAATTGCCGCTAGTAGAGTGTTATCCGGGGCAACTTAATCAGGTATTTATGAATATATTGGCGAATGGAATTGATGCTTTAGAAGAGTCTACGATTAGTTGTCCGCTGTGCGGGGAAAAGAAACAGAGTAATGACACTCCACAGATTCGGATCTGCACAGAAATGCTTCAGGATGACAGAGTGGTGATTCGGATTGCTGATAATGGGGTTGGCATAACTCAGGAAGTAATGCAGCATTTATTCACGCCGATGTTTACTACTAAATCAGTAGGTAAAGGGACAGGTTTAGGTTTGTCTATTAGCCGGGAGATCGTAGAACGAAAACATGGTGGTAAGCTGACCTGCATTGCCTCGCCCGAATGGGGGGTAGAGTTTGTAATTGAGCTTCCTATTCAGCATTAGTAATGGGGATTTTTTATGGTTAATTTTAGTTTTGCTGTTTTGTCAATATACCGTTAATCATGCGATCGCCCATGTCTAATCTACCAATCACCATCACTGTCAAACTCTTGGCAGCCTATCAAGAAGCAGAGGGCTTGTCCGAAGGGAAATTAGAATTTCCCAAAGAAACTCCCGTATCGCAAGTCCTAGAACGCCTGAGTGCCACTCCCCCCCTGTTCTAGGATCGATCGCACCTGCTTGAATATCAACCAGGAATTTGCCCTCGCCCCACCCCACTCCAAAACGGTGATGAAGTCGTCCTTATTCCCCCTGTCAGCTCTCCCCTTCTGCCCTCGGACAGTCCGCCGATGGCGATCAGTTTGTCACCGGGCGGGCGATCGAGCTAAACTGAGAACTGAGGCCTGCCTTCGATCGGAAGAAGTCCTCAAACTTCTTGGAAGAAATTGTTTTACCTAGGAGTGGGTCAAGCCCACTTTTTTTGTTGCATTAGTCGCAGGAAAAGAGCTCAGGGCGTCTGACTTGCAAGTTGAGGACTGATTTAGTAGGGGTACCCCCCCGCTTGAGATCCCCAGCAGGGATGTTGGGTAAGTCCCAAAGTTGAAGACGAAAGTCGCAGCCACCTAATCAAACCACCTCAAAGCCAAGCAATCTCAACACCAAATTTTTCCTTGCCGTGTCCGAGTTCAGGAGTTTTAACTTAAGTATTCGATATGACTCATCCCCTAATCCCACAAATCATTGACTTAGCTACCCCCGTTGCGGAAACACTGGGATTGGAAGTAGTGGGAGCAGTGTTTCACACCAACCAAAATCCTCCCGTCTTGCGGGTAGACATCCGCAACCTCCAACAAGACACTGGTTTAGCCGACTGCGAGCGCATGAGCACAGCCCTCGATGCCGAGTTAGATGCAGCCGACATCATACCCGATGCCTACGTGCTAGAGATTTCCAGTCCCGGAATATCCCGATTGCTCAGCAGCGATCGAGAATTTATTACCTTTAAAGGTTTCCCCGTGACAGCCAAAACCACCGAACCCGACTCGCGAATCAAAGAGTGGAAAGGACTCCTCCTGGGCCGGGATGAAACAGCGGTTTATCTCAATCAAAAAGGGCGACAAGTTAAAATTCCCCGCCCTCAGATTGTCAAAGTTGAACTAGACGAAGGAAAGGAGATGTAAAGGGAAATTGTGAGTTTTGAGTTTTGAGTTTTGAGTTTTGAGATTGCCTCGCAGCAAGCTGAAAACGCTTGGCTGCGAGTTAATTTTTAACAATCACATCTGTAGCCACGGGTTGAATAGGAACAACAAATAAATTGTTACAGCACCCAGAACCCCTAATCATATCAAGTAACTCATCACTCCTCTGTCATCACTTTTCCTGGAAAATTTCCAAGTACTACTTACCGATTACCAGTTACTTATTACCACAGCAAAAAAGGAGAGTTTTATATGTCAATGGTTCCCCTGCCCGGACTCAAAGAAATGGTCGAAGGTATTAGCAAAGAACGCAATTTACCCAAACACGCCGTCCAAGCAGCCTTGCGAGAAGCCCTGCTCAAAGGATACGAACGCTACCGCCGTACCCAAAAACTCGATCACTTCAGCGAAGAATACTTCGACAACTTTGATGTAGAACTCGACGCAGAACAAGAAGGTTTCCGCGTTTTAGCAAACAAAACTATTGTCGAAGAAGTCATCAATCCCGATCACGAAATCTCACTTTCCGAAGTGCAAGAAGTAGCCACGGAAGCTCAGCCGGGGAGTATCGTGCTCGTAGACGTAACACCAAATCAAAAAGAATTTGGTCGGATGGCGGCCATCCAAACCAAACAAGTTCTCGCTCAAAAACTGCGCGACCAACAGCGCAAAATGATTCAAGAAGAGTTTAAAGATTTAGAAGAAACCGTTCTTCAAGCAAGAGTGCTCAGGTTTGAGAGGCAGTCGGTAATTTTAGCAGTTACCAGCAGCTTCGGTCAGCCAGAAGTAGATGCCGAACTCCCTAAGCGCGAACAGTTGCCCAACGACAATTACCGGGCCAACGCTACATTCAAGGTTTATCTCAAAAAAGTAGGCGAAGGCTCAACTCGTGGGCCGCAGTTACTTGTTTCTAGAGCTGACGCAGGTTTGGTGGTTTACCTGTTTGCTAACGAAGTACCAGAAATAGAAGACGGGGTGGTGAGGATTGTCGCCGTAGCCAGGGAGGCAAATCCGCCATCCCGGCACGTCGGCCCCCGGACTAAAATAGCAGTTGATACTCTCGATCGCGACGTAGACCCTGTAGGAGCCTGCATCGGAGCGCGGGGATCGCGGATTCAGGTAGTAGTCAACGAATTGCGGGGCGAAAAAATCGACGTGATCCGCTGGTCTCCAGACCCAGCAACTTATATTGCTAACGCTCTGAGTCCCGCTAGAGTAGATGAAGTGCGTTTAGTTGCTCCAGAAGGCAGGAGAGCTCACATTTTGGTCGCTGAAGACCAACTGAGTCTTGCCATTGGCAAAGAAGGTCAGAACGTCCGCCTCGCAGCCCGCCTAACTGGTTGGAAAATCGATATCAAAGATATTGCTAAGTACGATCGCGCGGCCGAAGACAGCAAATTGGCAGCAGAAGCAACTAGGCTCGAAGAACTAGCAGACGACTACGACGCAGACGAAGCAGGCGACTACGACGACGAGGAAACCGCAGAATTTGATGAAGAGGAGGCAGTCGCCACGGAGGAAACCGAAGCCGCAGTCTAAAAACTGTGACATTCACTGTTATTTTCTCACTTCGGGAGACAAGGAGGACTTGTCCCCTACTCCCTCCTCTCCCCCTACTCCCCCTCTGACAAGAAATGAAACCGAACTACCGGTGCTGTGCAAGTTGTCGAAAAATAGCTCCAAAGGAAGCTTTTTGGCGAGTAGTCAGGCTCTATCCTTCTCATCAGGTACAATTAGATCGTGGCATGGGCCGTTCTGCTTACCTTTGTCGGGAAGCCGAATGCCTCAAAGCAGCTCAGAAAAAAAATCGACTTGGGCGATCGCTCAAAGCGTCTGTGTCTGACGAACTGTACCAAACACTTTGGCAGCGTTTAGCCACATCTGACTGTACATCTTACTCTGGCCTAGCCGGACGAAAAACCGACAATAGTTCGGCATCGACTGTATAAACCCTCTTGGCAGCCCTACCAGTAATTACCGGTAGCGCCAGCTATAAAACCCCAATCCGATCTGCCCACCAGTCTGGAAAGATTTGTGTCAGATTAGATAAGGGTAGGGTACTAGCAGAGGTATCCTCAAGGTGGAAAGGCAAACTTTGAAGCTTGAGAGAGTGGGTTTTGCCAAAACTCAGACTTCGGAGTTCCAAGTTCCCAAACAGACTTGAGAATTCTTCAACCGCAGACTTCAGCGAGTTGCATCTTTTAGATAAAATTGCTGAGCGAGTACCAAAACCCCGATTCCTGACACTGAATCAATCACACCGAATGATGTCGTCATTAGCACAAAAAATCACAATGTAAAAACTGGTTGGCACAAAAGAGGGCAGAGTGGATGAACAACGGCAAAGTAAGAATTTACGAATTATCACGGGAACTAAATTTGGATAATAAAGACATCTTGGCAGTTTGCGAGCGGCTCAATATTTCAGTCAAGAGCCACAGCAGCACAATTACAGAATCCGAAGCAGAGCGCATTCGCAAAACGGCGGAAAAATACGTAGCCAGTAGCCACTCTTCCCCCGGCAAGCCAGCTCCACCCGAAAGAGCAGCCGCGCCATCGAGAGAATCTGGCCCTCACCCTAACGACCAACAAAAAAAGCAGCAAATTTTAGAAATACGCAGTCCAAAAGTACGGCCGGCTGGTGCCTCCTCCCAGCCTGCAGGCAACGAGGAGAACAAAAACCAGCCGGCGGCAACCGTGGCAACTCCTCCCAAGTCGCCTGCTGCTCAACAACTCCAGCCTCCAGCTAAACCGAATATCAATCGACCTGTACTGTCGAAGCCAAATGTCGCTGTGTCGGCGGCTCCGTCAGAAAGAGTGTCGGAAAATGTAGGTGCGATCGCCCCGGAGACCACCGCCCAGGCTCAGGCACCGGCGGCACCTCAACCGCCGTCGGAAAAGGCTCCAGAACGCACCCAGCAACCGCCGATGATCGCACCGATCGCGCCCTCGGCAAAACTCACGTCGCCCCCAGTCAGAGGGGCGTCCGAGTCGGCTAGCCGTAGCCCACAAAATCTGGGGAACAAGCCGGTACTCAAACTGGCAAAAACCGAGCAAGAGCAATCAGGACAGTCAGAAACTCTGGAAGCGCCGGCTAAACCGAGCCGCCCCAGCAGACCTGCACCGGGAGGTACCGAATCTCGCGACGCGCAAAGACCGCGCCGGGAAGGCCCAGGTGGCCCAGTCAAAACTCCACTGGCCGATCGACCCCAGCCCGGTGGGCCGCGCCGGAGCCTGGCCCCCGCAACGTCAGCTACCGGGCTGCGTAGCCGGGGCGGTGGCACCGGAGCGCTAGGGGATGACACTGATGACAATGAAGAAGATAATACGCCGTTGCTGGAGATTCCTCTCCTCGAAAGGCCCTCCCTCCCTCGTCCTGCCAAAAAGACATCGGTCATTTGGGAAGAAGATGATGACGAAAACTCAGATGCTGCCAAAGCTGCCAAAGCTGTTAAGGCAAAACGTTCTCGCCTCAAACCCATAGACGAGGATGACGATGACTTAGAAAACGGCTTGGATCTGCCAGCACCAGTCACGGTCAGCCTGTCCCTAGCCCGCCCAGCGAAAGCGAAGGGACAAGCAGCACCCAAGTCAACACCAACTCCGGGCGCACCCGGAAGCAGCGGAAAAAATAAGAGACCAGGCCCTTCTCACGATAAAAGTTCTTCAGGTTCGAGCGGGGGACGCGGCAACCGGGGCAAAACAGCCGAAGCTAAGGTAGAACGTCCAGAAAAGCTGCTGCTGAGCAGGCCGATGACCGTTCAAGAACTAGCAGTTACTCTGGCTGTTCCCGAAACCGAAATTATTAAGCGGCTTTTCTCTAAAGGAATTGCGGTAAATATTACCGAAACCCTGGACATTCCAGCGGTGAGGATGGTAGCCGAAGAAATGGGCGTAGAGGTGGAAACCCCAGAAAAAGTAGCCCCAGCTATCAAAGTGATCGAGATGCTGGACGCAGCGGATTTGGAATACCTCGAACGCCGTCCGCCAGTAGTAACGATTATGGGTCACGTGGATCACGGTAAAACTACCTTGCTCGACTCGATCCGCAAAACCAAGGTGGCTCAGGGAGAAGCTGGGGGCATTACTCAGCACATCGGTGCTTACCACGTAGATGTGGTACACGAAGGCAAGAGCCAGCAGGTGGTATTTTTGGATACGCCCGGTCACGAAGCCTTTACAGCGATGCGGGCTCGGGGAACACGGGTTACGGACATCGCCATCTTGGTGGTGGCTGCAGACGACGGCGTGCGACCCCAGACAATTGAAGCGATCAGCCACGCGAAAGCGGCGAAAGTGCCAATTGTCGTGGCTATCAATAAAGTTGACAAGGAGGGTGCTCAGCCGGAACGGGTGAAGCAAGAGCTTACTGAGTACGGCTTGGTGGCAGATGACTGGGGCGGCGATATCACGATGGTTCCAGTCAGCGCGATCCGAGGCGAAAACCTGGATACTCTGTTGGAAATGATTCTGACAGTGGCGGAAATGGAAGACCTCAACGCCAACCCGCACCGACCTGCTAAGGGTACTGTGATTGAAGCTCACCTCGACAAGGCAAGGGGGCCAGTGGCAACTCTGCTGGTGCAGAACGGCACTCTGCGAGTGGGCGATATTGTGGTCGCAGGCTCGGCTTTGGGCAAGGTGCGCGCCATGATCGATGACCGGGGCGATCGCGTAGAGCAAGCAACTCCATCCTTCGCGGTGGAAGTGCTGGGGCTGCGGGAAGTTCCTCGCGCCGGAGACGAGTTTGATGTCTTCGCAAACGAAAAAGAAGCTGCGGCGATCGCAAGCGGAAGAGCTACCTCCAGACGAGATTCACGCCTGCTGCAAGGCGGCCGGATCAGTCTCAGCGGCTTCTCTCAACAAGCTAAGGAAGGCGTTCTCAAGGAACTCAACTTGATCTTGAAGGCAGATGTCCAAGGCTCCCTCGAAGCAATTGTCGGCGCTCTGACTCAACTTCCTCAAAAAGAAGTTCAACTCCGACTGCTGCTATCTGCTCCTGGGGAAATTACCGAAACGGATATTGACCTCGCAGCAGCCAGTAATGCTGTAATTATCGGGTTCAATACTACTCTCGCCACCGACGCTCGCCTCGCGGCTGACCAAGCGGGGGTAGACGTGCGAGAATACAGCATCATCTACAACCTCTTGGATGACATTCAAGGGGCGATGGAAGGTCTGCTGGAACCCGAATTGGTGGAAGAACCTTTGGGTCAAGTAGAAGTGCGCGCTGTCTTTGCGATCGGTCGCGGGGCTGTGGCTGGATGTATGGTACTCTCTGGCAAAGTCATCCGTAACTGTAAGGTGCGGGTGCGCCGGGGCAACAATGTCGTTTACGAAGGTGTCCTAGACTCCCTAAAACGGATGAAGGAAGATGCCAAGGAAGTCAATGCTGGCTTTGAATGCGGCATTTCCTTGAGCGGGTTTAGCGACTGGGCGGATGGCGATCTTATTGAAGCCTACCGGATGGTTACTAAACGCCGGACTCTCTCTCAATAGTTTTGAGTTGTGAGTGTTGAGGGGGAAGAGAATTTTTGAGCGATCGCAACCAAATTGCCGATCGCTCGCCACTCTTCTCTTCACTCAATACTCCCAAACTCATCACTCGCAACTTTTGTTTTTAACTTATAGCAGAAGGAAGAAGCCAGAAGGCAGAAGGTTTTAGTTATCGAGGATAGAAGGAAGAAGTAAGAAAAGCAAATATATCCGCAATTAACAACGTCCTCATAGTCTTGGCTGTTGCTAAAAATTCTAAATTTAAAACTCCAATAAGACTTACGCACAGCAATCGAGTTTCCTCCCAAAATGCTTGGTGTTACCGCTAGATATGTAGTCTTCGCACCAGATTTATTGGTTAAGAGTGCGTCGCCGACTATCAAAACTCTGAATTAAAAACTCATAACTCATAATTATTGAAAGTGCGTTCTTTTTGGTCCGATCCTTTTTTGTGGATTCACCTTTCTGGGGCGGCTACACTGCCGATATTCCTAGGAGTGTGCTTGTTGGGACTCGCAGTGGGTTCTCCCTTGCTCCCTGTCTGGTTAGAAATATTTTTAGTGGCTGTAGCAGGTATTGTTCCTGTGCTGTGGATGCAGTGGTTCCGCCCTTTTTACATTTTTAGTATTTTAGTGGTGGCGGTGAAACCGCAGAATTTAACTTCTGTGCAGCACCGACTTCTGACTCGGTTTAAAACTAAGTTAAATCAAGGAATCGCTCTTTTTGTAGCTGTTTTGCTGGCAGTAATTTTGTGGCAACTCTACCGATGGGCTCCTCTCGCGGCTTCGGTGGCTCCCTTTCCTCCTTCCTGGCGGTGGGCTGGATTGTTGTTGGCAGTTGCTGCTTTTTTAGCTAGCAATTTGTTTTTGCAGGTGTCTGCTAGTGTCATGGCGGTTTTGTTGACGCCGGAATCAGAATTTGCAGTGACAAAGCCTCATGTTTTAGAAAAAATTCGGCAGGATTTTACGATCGCACCTTGGCAAGTCGATCGACTTTTGCCGGCTTTGGCAGCCGAGACAACTGCCGCTGTGGCTGCACCCGCAGACTCAATTGGGCCAGCATCCGGCATAGGGAATTCGTCAGTCGGCAGTATAGTCAACCCAAAACCTGCTGACACCAACGGCGTTACATCTCTACCCGAACAGTCGAGCGAAAAAAAGTGAAATAAAAAATTAAGAGGGGACAATTGTAGTTTAAGCTACTTTAATTTGTACAGATGTATGCTGTGAAAAAATAGGTAAGGCCCCTCTTCTGATAGAGATTATTAATAGTCTTAATATTTAATTTTTAATTGCAAGTTGTGGATATTTTAGGTTGGCTCTTTGGAGAGAAGAATCTATAATAGAGAGTGTCAAGGTCAGCTTTAAATCCTTACAGGGGATTAAAACAGAGGTATAACAATATGGCGAATTATCTACCGATCGCACAAGAACCTCAAGCCGCCGAGCCGATCGAGCTGTGCGAAGATTCTGAAATCTGGGGCAGTCTCAAATCCGCGATCGGCGCAAGTTCAGGATTTCAACGCTGGCAGCTAGAACTCAATTTTGAGCGTCAGCAGCAAAATGCCACCATCGATCAGCAGGTTCGGTCCTATCTGCGGGAAACTTTAGAAACTTTGGCTTACTGAGTGCCGTAAAACCAAATATTGTCACGGTTTGTGAATTTTATAGCCCAATTCTGCTGGCATCCCCTCCAATATGCTATGTGAGTGCCGAGAGTGAGTGTCGAGAGTGAGTGTCGATCGGAACTTCGGAGATCAAATTGCAGGGGACAGTATTTCTCGGCGTTGCTGATTTACGGTATGAAAGGCTAAATATGCAAGTCATAGAAATCAGTATCCACAAAGCTTCTGCCTTTTCAACTTATTTTTTTCATACCCTAATTAAGCAACGCCTTTTTTTGGCGTTGCTGAATCAAGGTATGAATGCCCCAGGCATGGGAATATCGTGAAATTTCAAGTAATGTATTAATAACTTAATAGAATGCTTGAGCATTTTCTCACACTTAGAATAACAAAGAGTCTTCCGATGTAGTCTGGCTAAATAATGTCTTAGTCTTGTATTTTATCCTTCTAAGGAGTGTCATATAAGTCTTACTGATAATCTGATACTCATCAGGAATAAACATGGGATATACAGACCATCCATCAGTTACATAAAAGTAGCAGTTCCATGCACTTACTTGGTTCCATAATGGTTCAAATGTCTTAGCACGCTAGATCCCCTAATACCCATCCTAAAATTCCTGGTCGAAAATGGTCAACCGCTGTCCACAACCAGATTTTGTCTGTTTTTTTTTACATAAGTTTGTAATTCCGAGAGCTCACCAACTTCTGGAATGACTTCAGGGTCATAAACCTCTGGTAACAGTTTTCCGACTTGTTTTACCCTATTTATTACGCTCGGTATGATGAACTCCCTTAACTCGTTCTATCGCCCGTAAACCCATACCATTGACGTACATTTTTAGGCAATCACGTTTGATGCTCTCGCTATAACCAAGGGTGGGATTCATACTGATTAATGAATTGACGACCACATTGGACACAAATGTGATTCTGTTTTCCTTTCTTCTTGCCGTTTTTACGGATATGGGTTGATTTACATTCGCTTGCATTGCATAAATTATTCCTCCTATTCATACTCTAACTCAGCAACGCCTTTTTTTTAAGCTTGTGTAAAAATTAGGCAAATTTTGCACAAAAAAAATGTAACTCCCCTGTAATTGATGCAGGTTCAGCAACATTATGCGATCGCTCGAAGCAATCAACCGTCCTTGACCAAATCCACTACAATCTAGGCAGACGAATCTTGTTCAAAATGTCTTGCAGCCGTTCTGAAACTCCGCCCAATTGTTCTGACAAAGCTACAAGTTTGCCGTAAGCTTCAACTAAGCGATCGCCCTCAACATAAACTTCTGGAGTAGGATAATTCTTCATCGCTTCCAGCATTGTAATCTCGTTATCATTAGTTGCAGACAGCACCAAGGCAGATCTCAAAGCTTCTCGATTTGCATTCCCAGAAGGAGTGCGAATTACCTGACCTACCTCATCGAGAATTATTTCCCCAACCTTGCTGTTAAGCGTCCGATCCAAAAAGCTTTGACTGACTTTTACTGGTCTCGTCAGACTGTTGCGAACCGCTTCCGGGTCTTTTTTTGCTTTTCCCAGCAGCATTTCTAACCCGGGCGACATTTTCCCAGTTTCTGCAAAAATTTCTAATTCGCTGACGGGTAAAGTCATTCGGATCGCACTGTATTTGAGCACTACCTTTTCGGCCGCCGCCGCAGCATTGCTGTAAAATACAATTCCCGCGCCTGCTGCTAAAAATAGTGTCCACCGCCCTTTGAAAAATGATCGACCCATAGTAAAATCTCCCAACATCTTTTTCTACTTCGACTTTGACACATCTCATTAGTTACTGCACAGGCTAAGGTCTTCGGGAAATACCAAATTATTCTATGGCCCCAGCACTGATACCATTTTAGATTTTAGATTTTAGATTTTAGATTGGCGAATGACTGATGACGATCGTGGTTTTGAGCACAAGTCTACAGGTGCAGGATTTTTGGGAACTGGTATTACCTATCTCGGATGCTAGGGAAAAAACTCGGTTCAGGGCGCTTCTACGCGCCTCTCTGTACACGGTGCACACCCTACTGATAACACTCAACCATTCAGTTTTGCGACCGCGATTCAACA
Source organism: Microcoleus sp. BR0-C5 (assembly GCF_036705045.1). Classification (NCBI taxonomy): domain Bacteria; kingdom Bacillati; phylum Cyanobacteriota; class Cyanophyceae; order Oscillatoriales; family Microcoleaceae; genus Microcoleus; species Microcoleus sp. BR0-C5. The sequence continues at coordinate 89,805 of NZ_JAUBTR010000001.1, read as the reverse complement.
GTCAACAGTCAACAGTCACCGACATTGCAACCGGAATTGATATGATTCTCTCTCCCAATCTGCCGATCCTACCAAAATGCCTAACGCCAGCTCTTCTATCAGTGAAGGCTGGCGCTGGGCTTAAGTTTATTTTATATATTTAGGGTCTTTATGAAAGCTGACCCCAATTGAACGAATTACAAGCGGTTTATGATTAGGGCCTTTAAATTTGCTGACCCCAATTAAAGCCACATTCTTAGTATTACAGGGATCGCTGGGAAACCACGATTTCATAATAATTTCTTTATATTTATAACTTTTCCTTGCCTCAGATAGATTTTTGTCTCGATTTGTAAATTTTTATTACTTCGACTTCGGGGCTCGGCTCTGGGCGCGCTGCTCCCAGCGAAACAGGAACACCATCAGGGCCACAACTCCGACTTGGAGGGCAAAATTGGGCAAAGCAGAACCAATTTCCCGGCCAGAGGCAATTTTAGCGAGGAAAACCAAGCCGCCGATAAAGCCCGAAGCGCCACAAGCTACATAGACAAACTGTCGCAGAGGCCGGTAGGGAGTGGCCATTTCTGCAGTTAAACGCTCGTATTGTTGGCGGCTGAGGTTGCGCGGGTTTTTTGGGATGTTTGTGCGATCGTCCGAATTTGGGGTTGGCATAGATTTAGGAAATAAGTAAATTAGGATTGGGCCACAAAAACCCGGTTTTTACCAAAAACGGTCTGGCTGAGGTAGCAAATACTAGCGAAAAACCAGGTTTTTGGTAGTGGGTGCACCATAGAGAGTGAATATTAGACTACAACAAATATCTCACCACTGCCGAAACAAATCACCGCTGAATCCAAAGCACAACTGTCTGCAAACAGCCGACAAAAACGCCCAAAATGCCTCCTAAATTTACAATTCCCTGCAACTCGCTTTTGACAATTCCCTGAATTGCTAACTCCAATTCTTCAGGAGAAGTACCTTTGACTCGATCGACAATCACCTGGTCAATATTCAAAATCGGGATAGCCTGAGCTACAATATTTTCTAAATCCCGCTCTAGATAGCGTTCTAAAACCAAAGCAAGTTCTTTGCTGACAATTCCGAGGGAAGCGCTCATCACCGCTGAAGTTTGCAAGCGATTGAGAATCAACCGCGAAATATTTTCCCAGTCAATAGATTTGCTCAACCCCTCAAGTACCTCTGTACCCCGCTGCTGAACATAGCTGCGAACACTGTCGCGCATAGTTTTTCGCAACTGTCTCACAGTCGAAACCGGTAAATTTTGCATCGACAAATTTTGCAGCCATTCCTGAATTCGCCCGCGAATTCCCAAAGAAATAGTTAACTCTGCTAACCGCTGATTTGTCGCTTCTCTATCATCCAGACAAAAAGTCCGCAGCCGAGTTAAAGTGTTCCGCAAACCAAACAAATTTGCTACTACCCAATAAGTGCCGCTGGTTTTTTCTCGAAACCCTTCATCGATGATCGAAATATTGCGATCCGTCAAAAAGTCAATTAAAGCCTGCCGCAGCACTTCCGGGGGTATTACTACCTGCAACAACCACTCAGCAAGCTGAGCCGCCTGAGCTTCAGTTAGCTGAATCTCCAGCAAAACTTGGTCAAAAATTTGATTTAGCTGAGCTTCTAAAAAATCTTCCCGGCGCGCCAAAACTTTGAGAATTCGCGGCACAGATTCTCCCAGCAAATCTCGCAGAATGTTAGCAAGAATTTTAGCGGTTTTTTGCTCTGCGTCTGCTTTTACCTGATCCAGCGCCAACTGCAACAACCAGAGAATTATCGACTGCATCCGCTCGGTTTGCAGGAGGCGGCGAGCTAAGTTTTGCAGTTCCTGTGGGGTCAGCAGCGAACCCATAATTGTGTCGGAAATTCGCTTTGCTAAACGCTCTTGGTTGCGGGGGATCAAGCCTGGAGTGAAAGGCAACTTCCGCCCTTTGATGTAAATAGCTCGATAGGGGCGGAACAGCATTTTGATAGCTATATCGTTAGTGAAATAGCCAATAATTCCTCCCACTACAGGTGGGGCCAACAACAGCCAAATGTCAGACGGATTCATCAATAATTGGGAATTGGGAATTGGGAATTGGGAATTGTTAACTGTTGTTAACTGTTGACAACTGACAACAGTCAACTGACAACAGTCAACTGACTAATACCAATACTCCCATCATAGCTCCGGCAATCGGGTAGTGGGTGGCGGTGGCAAATCCGGCTTGGCGGGCGATCGCGACTTGCTGCTTGCCGATCGGGAATTTTTCTAAACTAGGATTAATGTAAGCATATTCTTGAGTCATGCCAAATTGCTGAGCAATGGGCACTACGAGACTGTCTAAATAAAACTGCTGAAAGCTCCGCATTAGGGAATTGCTGGGGCGGTGGAGGTCGAGAATAGCTGCTTTGGCACCGGGTTTGAGCACGCGGTGCAATTCCTGAAGACTGCGGGGGATGTCAGTCACGTTACGTAGGCCATAACCCATTGTGGCGCAGTCGAAGTAATTGTCAGCAAAAGGCAAGTTTAGGGCGTCAGCTTCTATCCAGGAAATGGGACTTGCAGGGGTGAGAAAAGGTCGATCGCGCCTGGCCGCAACGGCCAATTGTTCGGCAGAAAAATCTACTCCAAATACGCAACCGGTCGGCCCTGCTTGTTTAGCCAGCAACAAAGCTAGATCCCCGCTACCGCAGCACAAGTCTAAACAAGTATTTCCGGGGCCCGCACTGCTCCATTTCACCGCCATTTGCTTCCAAATCCGGTGCTGCCCAAAGCTCAACCAGTCGTTCAATTGGTTGTAAACTGGTGCAATTCGATTAAATATAGTTTTAATTTGTTCGGCGTTATTAGTCATTGGTCATTTGTCATTGCGGAAAAGGTGAAAAGCTGATTGGGGAAAAGGTGATTGCTCAGCCGGAACTAATAATTAATCCGTCCATTCATGTCATGTTGTCGCCAGTCATTAATGCTTTTTTATTTGTTAGCGATCGGTGATATGTTGTCTTTAATCATTGGTTGGCTATCATTTTCAACTCAAGACACAGAGCCGACTGATGACTGATGACTGATGACTGATGACTGATGACTGATGACTAATGACTAATGACTAATGACTGATGACTGATGACTGATGACTAATGACCCTGAAAACTCGTCAATACCAAAGCAACTTCTTGAGCTGCGAGGTGAACTGTTGTGAGTTCGTCGGGGCGCAGGGAACAAGGTTGCTTCCACTGCATGGAAATTAGGGCGATCGATCGACCTTTATGACTCACCGGGATGCTCAGGTGAGCTTGAATGCCGGATTTCTGATAGTGTGGCAGACTCGCTAGGTTGGTGTCGAGTCCAATATTCACAACACCCTGAATAGTTTGAGAGGTAATTGCTTCTCGAACCAGAGGGTCATCCGCCAGCCAATTTTCCACAGTTGAACCCGTGGTGTGACAGCCTTGGACTGGGATTAAAACATTTCCTTCCACCAGTTGCAAAATGCAAGAATCCGCCAAAAAATTATCACTTATAGCAGTAGCAATTGGATCTAAACTTGCTTCCAAACTCGGATAATCCACAGCCGTTTGCATGATTGTTGCTAACAGTTGTATTTGATTTTGAGCGCGATCCAATTCCTCAGTCCGCTGCTTGAGAATTTCATAAGTCTCGGCCGCCTTTTGCACCACCATTTTCAGTTCGTTCGGGTCCCAAGGCTTGGTGATATACTTGTAAACCTGTCCTGAGTTAATGGCATCCACCAAGTCTTCAATATCCGTAAAACCAGTCAAGATAATTCTGACCGTATTCGGAAACTGGGGCACGGTTTTGCTCAAAAACTCCGTTCCCTTCATTTCGGGCATCCGCTGGTCGGAAATGATGACGGCGACCTCGCCTTCGATGCCGAGGACTTCCAAGGCGCGAATTCCGCTCTCAGCTTTGAGAACGTTAAAATCTCGTCGGAAAGTGCGGTAGAGTAAATCCAGATTGTCTGGTTCGTCGTCTACTACCAGCATTTTGGGCTTTTTCGGTCTGTGTAGGGTCATGAGCTGGCGTTTAATTTGATCTAGCTCTGAAATGGCATTATCCATAACAATACGATAAACTCCCCTTCGTAAATTTAGGCGAGCAACTATTCTTTGACACTCCCCACGCATAGAATGCGGGGGATTCTTCTCTCAAAGGCTCGACTCTAGACCGATATTACTATCGATCCCCGATAGAACGCCTCCAGAAGCAGTTTTAATCACGAGCTGCCCGACCGCAAGGATACCTCTGTCTCTAATTACTTGTGCTGCTGCTGTATCGCGATCAGTGGTGTACCCGCACGACTGACAACTATGGATTCTGACATCCAAGGTTTTCTTACCAGTATGGGTTCCACATTGGGGGCAAATTTGACTCGTATAGTTTTTATCAACACGAGCAAAATACACCCCGCGCTTCCAACACACATGAGACAGAATCGAGAAGAATTGACTATAGGCTGCATCGAGAGTATGTTTACCGAACATCCCCTTTGCCCAAGCCTTAAAATTGATATCCTCAACGAATATCATTCCTGCTTGGTCACATAATCGATGAGCTAATTTATAGTGCCAATCCTTTCTGGCATCACTGATTTTTTGATAAATTCTAGCAATCTTTTTCTGGAGATTAAGCCAATTATTAGACCCTTTTCTTTGATGCTTTAATCTTCGCTGCAGTGATTTCAACTCGCGGTGAAGTGCCTGAAAAAATCTCGGTCTGTTGACTAATTCTCCATCTGAAGTTACGAGGTATTTGTCAAGCCCAATATCTACCCCTAATGGATGTCCTGACGGTGGGCGAGCGGGCAGGTTGACTGCTAACTGGTAGGTCAGCATGACAAAATATCCTGATGCCCTTTTAACTACTCTAATTTGCTTGAGTATAAAACCCTCTGGTGTGGGTCTAGACATTTTCATCCTTACCCACCCAATCTTAGGCAGGTTAACCTTTCCATTCTCCACTGCTGCATCCTTAACAGCCGGGAAAACAAACGATCGCATCCGTTTTTTGAAGCGAGGAAACCCATGCCCTCTCTCCCACATTGCCACAAATGCCGACTCTAAAACCTTTAAAGTTTGCTGCAATACTTGCGAATGAGGGGTCTTTAATTCGGGACAATGCTTTTTAGCTTCTGCCCAACCTTTGCACTGACTAGCATAGGTTGGTCTAGGAGTATCCGGTGAGATAATATACTCACCAACTATCGAACAAGCATTAACAGAAGACTTACGAGAATTCACCCAATCTTTCCGTTCTCGCAAGGCATAGTTATAAACCTGACGACAAACAGACAACCAAATCTCAAATATTTGAACTTGAGATTTGGTTGGACGTAGTTTGTACTCGTGAGTTACTGTTAGCATGATATAATCATATCATGCTTTTAGAAATCAACCATGATTTTTCTAAGACTGTAGGTGGCCGCATCCGCTGCCGAGTTCATCCCCACGCCTGAAGTCGGGGGCTTTCCTCTCGTTTTCCGGTAACAATAGTCTCATAACTCACTTACTATTAATCTATCGCTCTGGCGCGACACGAGCCTTGCCGGTATCCAATCACACATAACTTAGCGCTAGTTTTTGATTCAATTATGACTGATACACCGCAAGATTCCTCCTCTCCTGCATCTGCATCCTCCACAAATGCTGTGGATGCCGAAAAGTTAATTCGATCGCTCCGCCGAAAAGAAGGCACTTGGGTAGAGTGGGGACAGGCCTGCACTGCACTGCTAAAAGCTGGGTACAACTCTCAAAGGATTTTTGAAGAAACTGGTTTTGAGCCAATTCAGCAAAATCAAGTAAGCGTCGCAGCCCAAGTCTACACCAGCATGGTAAATGCTGGGGCTTCAGACGAAGTTCGATCGCACTTTTTGGGCAAAGGTAGCGATATCTTATACGAGTTTCGGATTCTCTCTCAAGTAGAGCGGGCCGGGGCGGCTGCTTTGATGCTAACCCACAATTTGGATGTTGACGATGCTCGCCAAGTTGCTAAAGCGATCAAGGAGTTTTCCCACTTCGGGAGTCTCCCCCAAGGGTTCACAGACACTCCCGGCGATGCTATGGCTTACCAATGCTGGCAATTGGCGAGACAGAAAAGCGATTTGCAAGAGCGATCGCGCTTAATTGCTCGCGGTTTAAAATTAGCTAGCAGCCAAACCGCTAGGGCGCAAATCGAGCAGTTGCTCGTCGATTTTACCGTAGTTGCGAGACGGGAAGCGCCCCGCTTGCCCGTCTACCGACTCGATACCGAGGAACAATTGCCTCGCGTTGTCCCGGTTGTGGGCAAATTGCCGCTTTCTACGAGAGATTTGCTGGCAGTGCCTTTACCGGAGGAAATCGAGCCGTTCCGAATGGTAAAATTTTCTGGAGCCGGAGCTTGGGTGGCGATTCCCGGATGGCAGGTAATTTTGAACGCTGAAGATCCGGTGGCGGTTTTGGGAATGAGCGATAAATTGCCGGTACCGCTGCAAGGCAAAGTTGAAGAAGTTTTGATTATTGCCGATCGAGCTCAAAGACAGTGGGATGCTGACAGTTATTTCCTCGCAGATAACGCTGGCAATTTAGAATTGTACTGGTTTGAACAATCCCCGGATATTCCTATTTTAGGGCGAGTTGTTCTGGTGATGCGTCCGAAAAAGATTGTCGATGAAGACTATACCAAAGATGGATGGCAAATTGATGATTAGTCAGTTGACTGTTGACTGTTGACTGTTGACTGTTGACTGTTGACTGTTGACTGGAAAGCTAATACCAACTAATAACTAACAACTAACAACTGACAACGAACAACTGACAACTGACTAATGACTACTGACTAATGACTACTGACTACTGAGGCGGTTTCGGTTCTTGAATTTGCGGAACAGAATGCTGTTTCTTAAATCGATTAAAGCCGTAAACCGCAGCCCCAATTAACAGCAAATAAGGACTGTAAGCCAACAGCCAAATACCCAAAGCAAACAAACCGAGCGTCAATTCGCCCACAGAATGAGTCGCTTTCCCCCAAGTTTCCTGCGCCCGCAAACCTAGAGAAGGTTCCTGAGTTTGTTGAGCCGATACTGCTGCTTCTAGAGTTAAGCTAATAGTCGAATAGGCTACTTGATTTCGCAAACTTTTTAACTGAGCGTCAATGCGTTCGATCGACTCCCGAATATTGCTCAACTCTTGAGCAGCTTTGAGCACATCGCCGACAGAGCCCGATCGCTCCATAATTTTTAACACCATTTCCTCGGATTTGCGGAGATTCCGCAGTCTAGCCTCGCTGTCAACTAATTGAGCGGTAACATCCTCAGCCGTCAGAGCACGGTTCTCTACAGTTCCGAGTTTGGCCAAAGCGTCTAAAGTAGTTTCTAACCGTTCTTGAGGCACGCGAATCTCCACAGACGCGGTTTGGCGGACACTGGAATCCGGGGGCTTTTGATTTTGGAAACCCAAGATATCGCCTTGCTGTGTTTCGACAATATTAGTAACAGATTTAGTGCTGGCGTCAATAGATTTCACAACTACACTGAGTTGGGCTTTTTTAATCAGTTGGGGACGGGTTGCGGGAGTTTCTGCTGCTTTTTTTGATGCACCAGAAGTTTTTGACCTTTGGGCTACTGGCTCCGGTGCTGGTGCCGATTGTGGAGCCGATGCGGCAACTTGGTTTTCAGGGCTGCTGGATGTAGCTCCACCGCAGCTAGGCAAAGCAATGGCTGAAGATAAAGTTAAGAATAGTGCCACAGCCAAACGAGTTGTGCTGCTGTTGGCTGGGTTTGGGTTTGGCTGGTGCGGGGGGGAATTGATTTTGAGGTGAGTTTTCATTTGGGTGATTCCTATAAAAAAGGCTTGGGTATTGAATTTTATGCTGGTTTTAATTTAAGCTCGAATAGATAGTGTTAGTTTAGCCGATACCGAAATGGAAACGGTAGAGGTTGCAGATTTTTTTATTCTTAACCGCAGATGAACGCAGATAAACGCGGATGTAATAATGACTGATGAATTTGATTCTGATTTTATGCGATCGACAACCAGTATCGCTCGCCCGGATGTAGCCTCAGCGCTTTCAGAATCAGGGGTGGCCGCCGTTTTGCGAGAACAAGCTTGCCTTAAAATTCGTGAAAGCTTGCGTGCGGGCCAGCAGGACATGGCGGATTGGCAAGGCGGCCCCCTTGCTGTTTCGGCGGTTCCGGGGGCCGGGAAGTCTACGGGAATGGCTGCTGCGTCGGCAATTGCGATCGCCCGCAACCAGCTTCACAGCCGCCGCCAGTTAATTGTCGTGACATTTACGCGATCGGCTGCTGCAAATATTAAAGCTAAAATTCGGGAAAGATTGGCCCAATTGTCTTTATCTCAAGGCGGTTTTGCCGTGCACACTTTGCACGGTTTAGCTTTGAATATTGCGATGCGCCATCCTGATTTGTCGGGTTTAAATTTAGAAAATTCAACCTTAGTTACTCCAACTCAAAGTCACCGATTAATTCGTACCTGTGTAGAACTTTGGATTGCGGAAAATCCCCGCCGATATCAAGTTTTGTTGGAAGGACAGCAATTCGACGGAGAAGAAACGGAGAGGCTGCGGCGACAATCGGTTTTGCGGACGGAAATTTTGCCGCAGGTAGCTAAAACTGTGATTCACGAGGCGAAATCTTCGGGTTTGTTTCCAGAACAGTTGTTAGAAATGAGCGCTCTTGATACTGGGGACGGTTATGAGATTTTAGCCGTAGCTGGGGGTTTGTATCAAAAATATCAGGCTTTGTTGAGGAGTCGGGAATTCATCGATTACGACGAAATGATTTTAGCCGCTTTGCGGGTGTTGGACAATCCCAGGGCGAGGGCGATCGAGCAAAAGCAAGTATTTGCCGTTTTTGAGGACGAAGCCCAGGATTCGACACCTTTGCAGACTAAGCTTTTGAAAATATTAGCTAGCGAAACCGACAGTCCTAACTCACTTGAAAATTTTATCAGAGTTGGCGACCCAAATCAAGCAATTAATTCAACTTTTACTCCCGCTGACCCGATTTATTTTAACCAATTTTGCGATGAGTGCGAAGTAGAGAATAAGTTAGCGACAATGGATGGTGCAGGCCGCAGTACCCAAGTAATTATCGATGCGGCTAACTTTATGTTGCAATGGGTAAATGGCTCAGAATTAGCGAAAAATGAAAAGCCTTTTCGCGATCAAACTATTAAGCCAGTACCCAGCGATGACCCGCAGCAGAATGCCAATCCGGCTCCCATTGGTCGAGGCTTAGAATTGCATACTCCCCGCGATATTTATCATACAGTTGAGTTAATTGGCAAGCGGGTAATTGAGTTGGTCGAGGAATTTTTACCCACCGATTTTGAATTCGCAAGGAATGAAAAAGCTATCGATTCAGGCGCGGAAGCTAGCGATGGAGAAAATAGTGCAAAATTGCCGTTAGAAAATCTGAAGTCGATGGCTATTTTGGTGCGGGAAAATAAACAAGGCAAGTTTATTAAAGAAGTGCTAGAAAATCCTCAAAAACACGGATTAAGCTTTGATTTGCGGAAATACGGGATTAAAATTGAAGATGTGGGAGAACGCGACAGACATTCTCAAGTACCTTGGGAAATCTTAACACTGCTGCAATTTCTCGATCGCCCCCACTCTCCAGACTACCTGAAAGCAGCCTTAAAGATTTTGAGCGATCGGCAACTCATCCCCAAACAAGACTACAATGCTTTTGCGACTAGCCCAGAGCAATTCCTTTACCCAGGCCCCCTAGACCCGCAGCAGTCAGACCCCGTTCGCAAATGTCGCTATTTTTGCTGCGGTTTGCTGCAAGCTAGCTTAGAACTACCACCCTACCAAATCATTTCATTCTTAGCCTTAGCGCTGCAATACGACCAAACAGAATTAGCCACCGCCGACAAACTAGCAGAACGGGTAGCAATCCAAACAGCCGGCAACAATTCAATGCACAATATTTTGGGCGTACTTAGCGAAATTGTCAGTTCCGAAAGATTTGAACCTGTGGATGCAGACGACAAAATAGAAGAACGTTATACCAGCAAAGGTCAACTAACAATTATTACCATGCACAAGGCTAAAGGATTGGATTGGGATTGCGTATTTTTGCCGTTTCTGCACGAACAAACCATCCCCGGAAATTTGCGAGTTTTGCCGCAAGCCCGATTTTTAGGAGATTTCACTTTAGCAGAGGTAGCGAGAGCACAAATTAGAGCAAGTTTGCACGAAAAATATCCTTTACCAAATCTAGGCGAAGCCTGGGAACAAGCAGGTTATTTGAAAACAGCAGAAGAGTTTCGACTGCTGTATGTGGCGATGACGCGAGCAAAAAGTTTGTTGTGGATGGCGGCGGAGAAAAAAGGGCCTTTTACTTGGAACAAACCAGAGAATTTACAGGAGCAAAAACCTTGTCCGGTAATGCCTGTTTTGAAGCAGAGATTTCCGAGTAATGCGATATAAAAGAAGTAAGAATTATATCATGTCCGGTCGATTACCCCAAATCAGGTAGGGGCGGGTTCACCAACAATATCGGCTAATAATTAACAATCTCAAAAACCCGCCCTGCCGGGATATTATGGTCAATCTATCGGACATGATATTAAGGATCGCGAATTAAATAACTTACAATTTTAATTGTTCTTGTGGGATGGGCGTCCCGCCCGCCCTTTCTGGACGGGCGGGACGCCCATCCCACAAGAACCATCACGCATTGTAAGTTATTTAATTCTCATTCCTTACCACTTTCCTGACATCGTGCCCTTGAGTCTCAATTCTTCTCGACTAACTAGAGCTTCGTAGTAATCGGGTTTGATTTCGAGGGCGACTCCGTAAGAGCTAATGGCATCTTGAGTTCGCTGCAATTTTTGCAAAACGTCGCCCCGCTGTGCCCAAGCTTCCCAGTTGTCTGGCTTGAGTTGAATCACTTGGTCAAAAGCGACGAGTGCTTGGGAATAGTTCTGCATTTCCCCTAGAATCACACCTCGCTGCACCCAGCCTTGATAGTTGTCCGGCCAGACAGTAATTGCTCGATCGTATGATGCTAGAGCTTGTTCGTACTGCTGCAATTTTGACAAAGCGTTGCCGCGTTGCAACCAAGCTTCAAAATTGTCTGGCACGATTTTAATTACGCGGTTGTAAGCTGCGACGGCTTCTTCGTAACGCTGCAATTTTTCCAGCGCTGCGCCTTGCTGCAACCCTACTTTTGATGTAATTTCTGCTTCTGAAGTCAGAGAGATTACTTTATCAAAACAGGCGATCGCTTCTTCGTATTGCTGTAATTTTTCCAACGCTTCGCCTCGCAAGTTCCAAGCTTCTAGAAAATTACCTTCAATTTGTAGGGCATTGCTGTAAGCGATAATTGCCTCTTTGTAGCGTTCCAATCCTGCTAGGGCGATGCCTCTACCCAGCCAAGCTTCGGGAAAATTTGGATTAATTTGAATGGCTTGGTCAAATGCAGCGATCGCCCCTTCAAAATCTCTTGATTCTGACAGTGTTTGACCGCGCCCGATCCATGCTTCGGGATACAAAGAATTAATTTGAATTGCCCGATCGAAACAAGCAATTGCCGCATCGGCCCACTGGTGTTTGAGGGCCATTCCTTTATAAAACCAAGCTTCGCAGTCGTTGGGCTGCATTTGCAGTACGCGATCATAAGCTGTCACCGCTTCTGCATATTTGTGCAATTTTGCTGAAGCAATGCCCCGATTGAACCAAGCCAGACTATTTTGTGGTTGCAGTTGAATGGCGCGATCGTAAGAAGTTACAGCTTCAGCGTAGCGTTCGGCTTTCATCAAAGCCAAACCTCGGTTCAGCCAAGCTTCCCAATTAGTCGGGACGAGTTTCAGCGCGCGCTCAAAAGCCGCCACGGCTTCAGGGTAACGCTCCGCTTGAACCAACACGTTGCCTTGCCGATACCACATGGCGGGCAAATTCGGATGAAGTTGGGTTGCTCTTTTGTAACAGGTTGCGGCTGCATCCCACTGTTGCAATTCCTCTAAAACTCTGCCTCGCTGATACCAAGCTTCGTGCTTTTCTGAATTGATTTGAATTGCGGTGTCGAAAGCCACGATCGCTTCTGAGTGATTTTGCAAACTTAACAGCCCTGTGCCGCGCAGCATCCAAGCCCAGTATTCTTCGGGATTAATTGCTGTAGCTCGATCGGCGCAGGCTACGGTTTCTGCGTAGGAGTGCAGTTGCTTGTAAGCTTTGCCCAGATTCAGCCACGCCCTAGCCCAGTCCGGCTTAATTTGAACCGCTTTTCCGTAGCAAAGGACTGCCGCTTCGTACCTTCCTGCGGCGTACAATCTATTGCCCCGATCGTAATCTGGAAATGCTGCAAAAATTCTTAAAATCGGCGGCAGCAGAGCTGGTTGGGGGTTTGAGGAGTTTTCAGGAGCCGAAGTCGAGAGGTCTGGCATACGCCTTGCACATAAAAAATTTAGTGGGATAACAAGCTTGCGGTCTTATATATTAACTTATGCTTTTCTTAATCTCGCTGCTGTTTTGAAACAAATTTAGCATATCAGGCTTGGTGCAACCAATCATTTTTACTTAATTATAGTAGGTATAAAATTATGCACCCTTCCCACTTTCGGTACACCCCTGTAAGATAGGGTCAGTCGATTTTCGATTTTCGATTTTCGATTGACAATCAAGCATCCAGGATACCCGCCACGTGATTCATTCCGAAAGCAGACTCAGGACCCAGAAATAAAAAACCTGTATCCGATGAAACTTGCCGAACGTATTTATCTCGCGCAAGTCAATGCTTAAATCTAAAATCTAAAATCTAAAATCTAAAATCTAAAATCGATTGACCGAAAGCATCCAGGATACAAGCAGATATGTCCTAATTCAGATTTCAAACCAAATTTAATATGTTAGAATTTCACGCGCTTTTAGATGTCACGGACTGTCATTGGGAGTCGATCGACTCGCGCCCGAATTATTGGTACGAAGGCCGTTGTCCTCAGACTGGCGAGCTGCTGAGACTGCCGCGCACTCGAATGTCCGAGGAACTCGCGCGGGGTTTGATGCAGTACCTGGCGGCTGACGATTCCTACGATCGCGAAGGGAAGATGTACGGCATATTACTGGTGGAGATGCCTTCGGGGGAACAGGGGATACTCAAAGCATTTTCCGGGCTGCTGAACGGTTGCAGCATTGTTGAGGGGTGGGTGCCACCGATTCCGGGACGAGATCGTGTTGCTTTTGAGGAAGCCCGCACCTTAACTCAATTGGAGGCGATGAAACAGGAACTTATTGCACTCAATCAACTCCCGCAGCGACAAGAGTATGAAGCCTTATTTCGGGAGTTTGAAGTGCAAATGCAAGTTTTGAGCGATCGGCATCGCAATTGCAAGCTGCAGCGAGACGAAAAACGCCTGTTACTGTGTCAAACTCTCGCAGCAGAAACACTAGAAGTTGCCCTGGAAAAACTGAATCAAGAAAGCCGTTTGGAGGGAATTGAACGCAGACAATTCAAACGGCAGCGGGATGAAACATTGCAGCCGCTAAAACAATTAATTGAAGCTGCGGATCTGCAGATGCGGGCGCTCAAACAGCGGCGAAAAGAACTTTCCCGCGAACTTCAGACGCAAATGCACGCGGCTTACACTCTGGTGAATTTTTTGGGGAAATCAGGATCGCTATCCTCATTGATGCCAACCAATTCTATTCCGACTGGCACCGGCGACTGTTGCGCGCCAAAATTGCTCCACTACGCGGCAGTACACAATCTGAAACCGCTGGCAATGGCTGAGTTTTGGTGGGGGCCGCCATCGGGCGATAAGATACAGGAAGAATTTTATGGTGCTTGTGGCGATCGGTGTCAGCCGTTGATGGGTTTTTTGCTGTCAGGATTGGCTCAAAATCCGATTCTTTCTAATATAAATGAGGGTTTGACGGGTGGGTTAGAAGCCCAACCCCTACTCCCCACAAGCAATAATATTTCTTGTGGAACGGGCATCTTGCCCGTTGCGGGCGGGCAAGAAGCCCAACCCCTACTCCCCACAAATCATCATATTTCTTGTGGAACGGGCGGGCAAGAAGCCCAACCCCTACTCCCCACAAATCATCATATTTCTTGTGGAACGGGCATCTTGCCCGTTACCGAAATACTACCGATTATCTATGAAGACAAATGGTTGATCGCGGTCAATAAACCCTCTGGCTTGCTGTCAGTGCCAGGTCGTTATCTAGAAAATCAAGATAGTGTTTTCAGTCGTTTGCGTAACTTTTTACCGGATAGTTTTAATTTGACAGTCGTGCATCGTTTAGATTTGGAAACATCTGGGATTTTGCTATTGGCGCAAGACAAAGAAACTAGCATTCAACTCAGGCAGCAATTTGCAAAAAAGCAGGTTCACAAAGTTTATGAAGCGGTGCTTTCGGGTACTGTAAAAATTGATGCGGGGACGATCGAACTCCCACTTTGGGGTGATCCCGAAAATCGCCCTTACCAGCAAGTCAATTGGGAGTGTGGAAAACCCAGTGTTACTCGCTTTCAGGTAATGGCGAGGGAGGGAATTTGTGATCGCGTCGAGTTTTTGCCGCTGACGGGACGCACTCATCAATTGAGGGTTCATGCAGCGGATGTTCGAGGGTTGGGGATACCGATTTTGGGCGATCGACTTTACGGATGTCGGGATGCTGCGAAGCGGCTACACTTGCACGCGCGGGAACTTTCGTTTGAGCATCCGCAGTTGGGAGAAAAGCTGCACTTACAGGCAGAAACACCATTTTAAGCTAAGGGCGATCGGGCAACGATCGATATCTGTAGAATAACAAGTAATTGCTTCAGCCTCAAGAGTTTTAGTTGAAATCTGTGCTAACAGTAAGTCATAGTTTTATTGATTTAATCCTAAACGAGGCTGAAATATTACAGCTTTATCGCTACCGAGAGCGTTATCTAAATTAAGAGGATACTCTGTTAATTTTCGAGGAGCGATAACGAGATGGCTGACAATTTTTTTCAGATTCATGTTTGTTTACCTAGCAGTAATTTTAGCAAGCAACATATTAGAGATACGCTTTGGGAACCCGATCGACTTTCAATTTTAGCTCTAACGTATAGCGGTTCTCAAGCATGGTGAGGTATGCCCACGGAGGCCACGGAGGTCACGGAGGCCACGGAGGCCACGGAGGCCATGAGTACCTCATATGAGAGCTCGAAAGGCTATACAATAACTAATAACTAATAACCCACAACTACCACTGCGGCTCGGAAGCCATCAAAGCAGTAGCATCATCACTCGGTAACGGCTTAGCAAAAAAATAACCCTGACCATATTCGCAGCCGATCGACCTCAACCTAGCTAATTGTGCCCCCGTCTCCACACCCTCAGCAATCACATCCATACCCAAAGCGTGAGCCAGCGTCACAATAGTCCGCACGATCGCCACATTCTCCCCCTCGCTTTCGAGCTCCATTCGCCCCACAAACGACTTATCAACCTTCAAAGTATCCGTAGGAAACCGGCTCAAATAACTCAACGACGAATAACCAGTGCCAAAATCATCAATTCCCAACTTGACATTTAACGCTTTCATCTGCTTTAAAACCGCGATCGCCGACTCCACATCATCCATCACCACACTCTCAGTAATCTCCAACTTCAAACTCTCGGCACTCAAACCCGTTGTTTCCAAAATCACCTTCAGGCGATCGACCAAATCCGGCTGGGCAAACTGCTTCCCCGACAAATTTACACTCATAATCAAAGGTTGATCAAAATCAAACATTCCCTCCCAAAGCCCCAACTGCCGGCAAGCCTCCTCCAACACCCACTCACCCAGCGGCACAATTGCCCCCGTTTCCTCAGCCACCGGAATAAACTTCATGGGTGGAATCAAACCCCGCAGCGGGTGTTGCCAGCGTACCAAAGCCTCAAACCCAATAATCCTCCCGCTTGCCAAAGATACAAACGGCTGGTAGTGCAGCAAAAATTCCCGACGCTTGAGGGCCATCCGCAAATCAGTTTCCAACTGCAACCTCTCCACCGCCAAATCGTGCATCGAAGCATTAAACACCTGATACCTTCCCGTCCCCAAAGCCTTCGCCCGGTACATCGCCGTGTGGGCGTCCCGCAGCAAGTGTTCGGGCTGTTCGCTGACATTAGCAGCGGGTTCGCCCCCGATGGCAATCCCGATGCTTGCCGTCACAAACACCTCCTGCCCCTTCAACTCAAAAGGCACAATTAAAGCTTGGTGAATTCGAGTGGCCAAATCCACCGCACTAGCAACATCAACATTCCTCACCAAAATCGCAAAATCATCACCCCCCACCCGCGCCACAGTATCTGCACGGCCAATACTTGCCCTCAACCGCAGCACCACCCCCATCAGCAGTTCATCCCCCACCAAATGACCTAAAGAATCATTAATCACCTTAAACCTGTCTAAATCCAGAAACAGCACCGCAAACAGATAGCTGCGCCGGCCCCTAGTATTGGCGATCGCCCGCCCCAAGCAATCCACGAACAAATCCCGGTTGGGCAAACCCGTCAGAGAATCGTGAAAAGCATCGTAAAGCTTCCTGTAAGCACTGACACCCACACCAGTCACCACCAAACCTAAAGCCGGCGACACCAGCGGCACCCACCCGCCCCCAGTAAAAATCCCAAAACTAATCCCCAACAAACCCATCAACGCCGCACCCCCAGCCACTCCCGCCCTAGCAGGGTGCTGAATCCGCCAAGCCAAAACCCCGCCAACCATTGCCCAAGCAGCGTTCCACAAAATTTCCGCCCATTCCGGCCACACCCAAAACAGCGATCGTCCATCCAAAACCGCACTCAATATTTGGCTGAGCATGTGCGCGTGCAGCAACACCCCCGGCATTTTCGGAGTTTGCTTTTTAACCGGGCTGTAAGGCGTCAAAAACAAATCTCTGGTACTCGGTGCAGTCGTCCCGATCAACACAATCTTGTCCTTAACCCAGCTTGGGTCAATTTCTCCGTTCAATACCTGCCTGATACTGACTTGTCGCGCCACCTCGTTCGCAGAACGGTATTTGAGCAGAATTTGGTAGCCTTTGGCGTCGAGATTTGCATAGCCGCCACTGTCAGAAGTTAAAGGCACAAATTCTGCCTTTCCCCAGTCGATTTGGTGGGGATGAACAGGGCTATTTTTCTGCTGTACTCTGTCTTTGAGATACAGCAAAGCCACTTGCACAGAAAACGATAAAGCAATCTTTTTATCTGGTTGCGAGACTGAGAGCAAATTGCGGCGTACAACGCCATCAGGATCGAGCACGAAGTCGTTAAAACCAACCCGATCGCGCGGTATCCCCGGAGGCGCAGGCACTCCCGGACTTTCTGAATCGCTCAATTGGTTGATTGCCACCACATTCGGTGCTTTCAGCCCGGCCAGCAATTCTTGGTGTCCCGGCGCTTGAGGCAAATCCCGGTACAAATCCAAACCGATGACTTTTGGCTGATACTTTTGCAGTTTTGTCAAGGTTTGAGCGATCGTCTTGTCGGAAATCGGAAATCTCCCCAAAGCTTGAATATCGGCTTCAGAAATTTCCACTACCAGCAGCCGCGGATCGGGGCCGGAATCTGGCTGTAAGCGCACTAACGAGTCAAAACTCCCCAACTCCCAGCTTTGCAGGCCTCCCAACTGCCGAACTCCCATATTCAGCAGCGTTACAGTCGCGCCCACAAGCATTGCAGGCAAAATCCTGACCCGTCGGTTTTGAGAACTCAGGTTGAGACCAGTTGCCACAGACATGACATATCGAAGATTTCGAGAGAATTTGGCAGTCACAGAAAAAATATGTCGGTGCAAATTAGCTTTGCACAAGTCTGTTCTTACAGAATTGAGCTTAATATGAGATTGAATGTAATTTTTTCAGAACTTGTGCCACAACCGAGTTTCTTTAAGCTAATTACTCGATGCAGGCAAAGTATTTCTCGAATGGGAACCGGGTTTTTGAAGATTTGCCGACAAATCCTGTCTTTCATTGCTTGTTTCCCCAAATTCGCACAAGCGTTAAAATTTAGTCGATCGAACTTTCAGGATATTTTTGAGATGATGGCGAATCAACTTCCGATTCCGGTGATTGTTAACGGTGCTGCAGGCAAAATGGGCCGCGAAGTAATTAAGGCGATCGCCCATGCTAGTGACATGACCTTATTTGGGGCTGTAGACCGCTCTCCTGAGTGCCTCAACGCCGATGCGGGCGAATTAGCCGGATGCGGCCCGTTAGAAGTTCCCATCACTGACGACTTGCAAGGAATGCTGGTATTAGCAGCTCAGGAAAAGCAGTTAGGCGTGATGGTAGATTTTACGCACCCTTCGTCAGTTTATGAAAACGTGCGATCGGCAATAGCTTACGGCATTCGCCCAGTAGTCGGCACTACCGGATTGAGCAGCAAGCAAATTGAAAACTTAGCTGAATTCGCTGATAAAGCGAGCATCGGCTGTTTGATCATACCCAATTTCTCGATCGGCATGGTTTTGCTCCAACAAGCCGCCGTCACGGCATCTCAGTATTTTGAACACGTAGAAATTATCGAGCTCCACCACAATCAAAAAGCCGACGCCCCCAGCGGTACGGCAATTCAAACTGCCCAAATGCTAGCAGAAATGGGAAAAACTTTCAATCTGCCTGAAGTCGAGGAAACGGAAAAATTAGCCGGTGCTCGGGGTTCAGTGGCCGATGAAGGGATTCGCATTCACAGCATCCGTTTACCCGGTTTAATTGCCCACCAAGAGGTAATTTTTGGTGGCGCCGGTCAAGTTTATACTTTACGACACGATACGAGTGATCGCGCTTGTTATATGCCAGGAGTCTTGCTGTCTATACGCAAAGTCATTGAATTACGATCGCTCGTTTACGGCCTGGAAAAAATCTTGTAGTCATTAATCATTAGTCATTAGTCATTGGTAATGTGGAATTAATCTGACTTCTAATATTATGTCCGGTCGATTACCCCTAATACGGTAGGGGCGGGTTCACGAAAAATATCAGCCAATAATTGACAATCTCAAAAACCCGCCCTTTTAATCGCGGTCACTCGATCGCACATGATATAACTTCTGATTTGTGACTTAAACATCAATCAGTTAAATCTGTTAAATGCCTTAATATAATCAGCTTCCGAACAGACAGCCGTTGCATCCCGTACATTGCTCGTTGCCAAACTTCCTATGCTAATTCCCTTAACCCGCGAAACCTTTCAAGAACTAATTCCCGCCGTCGCCACGGGAGCGCAATACAAATATATCTGGGGAAAACCGCCCGATTTTTTGAGGCGAATGTTAATATCTGCAGTCAGCGTAGTTTTCCTCCTGGTAGTTTATAACTTCGCCGGTTCCGATGTCGCGCCGCTAGTTTTAATCACCGGATTGATAGCTGGTTTGTACTGGCTGTGGGGGCCAATTCTGTGGGCGAGTTTGCGGAATGCAGAATGTCGCAAATATCAATACTGCGGTTTTTGGCAAGGAAGAGTTTTGGATATATATATTACAGATGAAGTCACAAGTCAAGAAGAAACAGTCAATCAAAAAGGACAACTCGTAATAGTTGACAACCTAGAACCGCGCATCAACTTAGAAGTTGGTGACAAAACCGGATTTACTACTACACTTCGAGCTCCATTGCGGAAAGATCACCAAGGAATTGTCCCCGGTCAAGCTGCTTTAATGTTAATTATGTCAAATCAAGAAGATTTAGGCAGAATTGCCAAAGTTTCAGATATTTATATTCCCAGCCGTGACGTGTGGGTGAGCGACTATCCTTATTTACGCAGAGATTTGTTTGTCGAGATGAGCCAACAGATTAAAAAAGGTAGGAAAAAAGACCGCGATCGCACTAATCAAAGCAGAGATGTAAAAAGGCGATCGCCCGCTGATTATTAATATGGATAGTAGGGACAAATTTAAGAGCGATCGCAAGTTAAACTTAGGACAAAATTCACTCTTATAGCAGCTAATGCCTACGGTTCTTCAGGTTGGCCCCTACAGTTTCATCTTTTTTAGTTCCGATCCAGGCGAACCAGCCCACATTCATGTTAAGCGCGATCGGCAACTTGCCAAATTTTGGATGAATCCTGTATCTCTAGAAAAAAATCGAGGCTTCAAAGAGCATGAATTAAACCAGATTGCTCGTCTTGTAGAGGAATATGAACAAATATTGTTGGAGGCTTGGCATGACTACTTTGATCCTTGAAACAGAACCCCTCGTAATTAAAGTCACGGTGACAGATGAAAAAGTAATTGTGGACTTAGTTGATGGTCGCAGTTTGAGCGTGCCCTTAGCTTGGTATCCCCGTTTGTTGGACGGTACCCCGGAGGAAAGACATAATTGGCAGCTACTTGGAGATGGTTATGCCATTGAATGGGTTGATTTAGACGAACATATTGGAGTTGAAGGTTTGCTAGCCGGCC
Source organism: Microcoleus sp. BR0-C5 (assembly GCF_036705045.1). Lineage (NCBI taxonomy): Bacteria > Bacillati > Cyanobacteriota > Cyanophyceae > Oscillatoriales > Microcoleaceae > Microcoleus > Microcoleus sp. BR0-C5. Next base: position 69,437 of record NZ_JAUBTR010000001.1, on the reverse strand, counting down.
GACGCAGCAGTGAAAGTCAACGATCGTTTGAAAGTTGGTTAATTAACCGCAAGACTGATCGAAATAATCCAGAACGACTAATAACTAATGACTAATGACTGCTGACTTCTCGATTAACTGTTCCCCTCTTGGCCGTAAGCTTGCCAAGCCAAATCTACCAGCCCGTTAACAATAGCCACAGCTACCACGGCAGAGCCCTTGCGGCCCTCAATCCGAATGTGAGGAATCATCGAATCGTGCAGCCGCGACTTAGCCACGTCAACCCCCACAAACCCAGAAGGAGTGCCAATCACCAAAGCCGGCCGAATTTCCTCAGATTCAATCAAATCTACGATCGCCGACAAAGCAGTTTGAGCCTGGCCCACCACAAAAATCCCTTCAGGATAGCGTCTTGCCAAAGTTTCAATCCCCCAAGCCGCCCGCGTCCTTTCCTTTTGGGGGCGTGTCAAAGCCTCCATCGAACAGTAAACCGGATTCGCAAAGGTACTTTGGATCAAGGGCGTAATGCCCACCTGCACCATCGGCACATCTACCACGATCGTAGTCCGAGCAGCCAAAGCTGCCGCCCCAGCCTGCAAAGCCTGATCGGAAAAACTAATTAAAGACTTGTACTCAAAATCAGCAGTCGCATAAATCACGCGGCGGACTATTTCGTACTCCGCCGCTGAAAAACCGTGGTCGCCAATTTCGTTATCGATTAATCCCAGACTCTGGGCATCGCTTACGTGCCATTCCATTTGTTGGATAGCTGTCGCCTGTGAGTTGTCAGGTATCAGCTTACCAGCTTTTAGTCATTTGTTGACTGTTGACTGTTGACTGTTGGCTGTTGGCTGTTGACTAAGTTTCCGACGACGAAGAAGATTTGCCCAACACCGGAGTCAGGAATGCCACCAAAGCTCCGATCGCAAAACCGGCCACATTCCGAACCAAAGGCAACCAGTCAGAAGTCCGAGTCACCACCGGCCCAAGTCCGAAAGCGAAAAACAGAATGCCCCACAGCGGCGAAAAAATCAGCGCCCACTGCCAAGCCACAACCTGTCCCGGCTTCCGAGGCTGAGCGGCAAACCCGCAGATGACGCCGCCAACCACCGACGTAATTAACGTCAGAACCCACTGTTCCCTCGGCAAACCAGGAACCACGCGGCATCCGCCCTGACGCAAACAGCCTTCTATCGACTCCAAAGATTCAATAATCGCTCGATCTTCGCCATTGTCCCGCACAAAAAATTGATTACCGTAGCGGGTTTGCAGTTCCACCCAAAAAGTGCGCGGCAGCAGCGGATACAGCGAGTCGCCCACATTAAAATTGAGCAAATTGCCCCCTCGCGGGTCAGCAACTAATAACACACTCTTGTCATCTAGCCCCCAATAGCTTTTGACAGCCAAACCGGGCGTGCGATCGTACTGAGTCAGCACTCGCAGTTTCCAGCCGGTTTCGGCTTCAAATGCCTTTAAATTTTTTGCCAAACTTTGTTCTTCAATATCTGTGAGGGCTTTAGCTAAATCAATGATCGGCGTCTGAGTTGACGGCAACAAATCGGGATTATTGAAAGCGTGGGCCGCAGGTGCGATCGTCCACACGGACAAAGCCAGAAAAAATGCGGCAACAGAGGCTAGAAATTTTCGCGGGAAAAGCTGTGACATAGGAACTTATAATCCGGGTCTTAATTGTGAATGCTAGCTGGCGGTCTTAACCAGAGGATAAGAGAAAACTCATATTTCTTTACAATTATTTACTTTACAGGAAGCCGAGAGCAAGGGGAAGGAAAAAATAGTTTTTGAGAAAGGGGGAGGGGGAGAGGGGGGAGGGGGAGAGGGGGAAGGGGGGAAGGGGGGAGAAATTAGCGATCGAGATCCTCAAGGGGGTGATTGACATACTCCCCCGGCTGAAGCACGGGGGATTCTAAGCTCAGACAGCGATTGCAGGCCTAGCCTGTCTAACATCGCCTAACTTAACGGTTGATGCCCCACCAAGGAAAACAAGCAAGTTATTCTTAGCTGTATTCTCGTCTCTGTCGTTCACGTTCTGACAGGACGGACATCGCCATTCTCTCGTATTCACATCCAACTTTTGTAGGACGTGTCCACAATGATTGCAAGTCTTCGATGATGGATACCACTGATCAATAAAGATCACCTGCTTATTTTTTTTCTTGGCAACCCATTCGAGAACTTGGAGAAATTCGCCGCATGCAAGGTCTGAGATTTTACGTCCCCAAAGTCGTTGCATTCCTTTTAGATTCAACGTCTCAAAGCACAGCACGTCGAACTTATCAGTTAGTTCGTGAGCCAATTTCCAGAACCAATCAGAGCGACGATTCACTACGTCAGGAGTACTTGCGAACTAGATTGAGTCTTGCTCTTTCCCGGTTCGCTGAGCCTTTCCGTTTTTTGGAATGCTGACGATTTGCTTTCTTAATAGCGTTGAGGGACTGTTTCAGAAATTGCGGTGATTCGATTTTCGTTCCATCTGAGCAGGTGAGAAACGTTTTTAAGCCGCAATCAAAGCCAGCGATTCTACTCGTCTCGACTTTGGTTTCAGGTTCTTCAACGCTGTCAACGACCACAACCATAAATAGCTCTCCTAATGTCGTGCGTTTAATGGTTAACGTCTTGACCGTCCCCTCTATCTCTCTGGAATTCCAATACTGATAAACGCGATTCCCAATCTTAATTCGATTGCCGCCTAAGAATTTGTAGCCAGCTTGCTTGAGAGTGAACGATTTGTATTTGCGAACTTTCTTGAATCCGGGCGGTCTAACTCCTTTCTTGTGATGCTTAAAAAACAGTTGGTAGGCGATCGAGATGCGTTGGCAGATATCCTGCACAGCTTGAGAGCCGACCGTTTGCCAGAACGCTTTACGCTTTCTGTGTTTGGCAATATGCGATTGAAGTTTTGCACAAGTCAAATGCTTTCCCCACATCCGGTAGTACCGTTTATGGAGTGCAATGCAATGGTTGTAGATCACCCCGGCAGCATTGATACTTCGCTTGAGGTGTCTATTCCGCTTGCTTTGATATAGCTTAAACTTCAAGGTTTTCATGCTATTATTGTAGCTCATATAGATATACTTTTCCATAAAAGAAAGCGTATTTTTTAGGCTGAATGATGAATAGTTTGAGAAGCTAGAATCTTACTGCGAATCACCCGGGATATCGAAATCAGATGCTCTAAGGGAGCTTATTAGAAGCCTTAAGATAAAAAAAAAGCCGTCAAGCGAAGGACGAGGCTTTAGACCCTATTTTTCGGTAAGATCTAAAATCTAAAATCGACTGAATCCCCCAATCTAAAATCTAAAATCTAAAATCTAAAATCGACTGAATCCCCCAATCTAAAATCTAAAATCGACTGAATCCCCCAATCTAAAATCTAAAATCGATTTGGTTTTGCCCCAACCCCCTCACAGAGAAGCCGATCGCGATCGCTCACATTAGGATTAGTTCTCAGATAATCTCCCACCCAGTCACAGCCCCTGACCAGCAAATCATCAAGATCCAAATTCCACAAAATCACCCGATTATCCCGGCCAGCAGAAGCCAGAACCTTCCCATCCGGGCTAAAACTCACACTCATCACGCTATCCTTGTGACCCGTCAAAGTTTTCAGCAAAGTCCCGCTGCGGCTCCACAGTTTCACCTTATGATCGTAACTACCCGAAGCAACCAACAAACCATCCGGGCTAAAAGCAACGCTAGTCACGCTGTCGCTAGAACCCTTCAGCAGCGTCGCCACCAAAGTCCCATCTACCTTCCACAATTTCACCGAATTGTCGTAACCAGCCGAAGCCAGCATTTTGCCATCAGGGCTAAAAGCAACCCCCAACACAAAACTGTTGTGAGCTCCTTCAAACGTTCTTAGCAAACGACCGTCCCGATTCCAGAGTTTGAGAGTACCATCATCGCTTGCAGAAGCCAGCATCGAGCCGTCGGGACTGAAAGTCACCCCAGTTACCCAGCCAGTGTGTCCCGTCAAAGTCTTAATCAACCTGCCGTTTCTAGTCCAGAGTTTCACAGTCTTATCCTTGCTAGCCGTTGCCAGAACCTCGCTGTCGGGGCTAAAACTCACGCTCATCACGCTGTCGGCGTGGCCGTCGATAGTGAACAGCACAGAAGGCGAACACGGGAATAGGGGAGCCGAAGGACAAGGGAGAATATTATTCATGCCATCTTCTGTCAAACTCCAGACTTTCACCGTTTTGTCGTAACTCCCAGAAGCAAGTAGCTGGCCGTCGGGGCTGAAACTGACGCTGGCGACTCTCTGAGTGTGTCCTTCCAAGGTTTCCAGCAAAACCCCCGTGCGGCTCCAGAGTTTGATAGTGTTGTCCGTAGAAGCAGAAGCCAGCCTTTGGCCGTCGGGGCTAAAACTCACGCCTTGCACCCGGTTTTGGTGTCCGTCGAGGGTTTTGAGCGGCACGTCATCGAGTCGCCACAGCCTGATAGTTTTGTCAAAACTTGCCGAAGCCAAGGTTTTGCCTTCCGGGCTAAAACTCACCTGAGTAACTCGATCGGCGTGTCCCTCAAAAGTTCTCAGTAAGCGACTCTCTGGTTTAATGTTGCTAGCATCGGTTGGGCGTTTGTCGCCAACACCAGCAAGACTCCAGAGTTTGACAGTCCCGTCTGCACTTCCCGAAGCAAGTGTTTGACCATCGGGGGAGAAACTGACACCAAATACCCACTTGCTGTGTCCCCGCAAAGTTGTTAGCAGTTCACCTTTTTTTGCTTGTGTTGAATTTTCTGTTGCTGGGTGTTTGAGTGCAGCGAGGCTCCAGATTTTCACCGTTTTATCTTCACCCGCACTGGCGATCGTTTCACCATCGGGGGAGAAACTGACGGTGTAAATTTTCGAGGGTTGTCTGTTTTCGCTGTGCCACAAATTAGCGATTAACTTACCGTCAGAACTCCACAGTTTCACAGTACCGTCATCGCTCGCCACAGCTATTATTTTGCCGTCGCGGCTGAAGCTTAGCCAATTTACGGGAGCAAATTGTTCGATCGTTCGCAGCAGCGTGCCATCGGTTTTCCAAAGTTTGATAGTTTTGTCTGTAGATCCAGTGGCGAGCGTTTGACCGTCCGAACTAAAAGCAACGCTGGTAACGCTATTAGTATGGCCTTTGAAAGTAGCCAGCAAACTGCCGTCAGTTTGCCAAATTTTGACAGTTTTATCTAAACTTGCCGAGGCTATGGTTTTGTTATCGGGACTGAACGCGACAGAGGAGACACTGTTAGTGTGGTCTTTGAAAGTTGCCAGCAAACTGCCGTCGCGCCGCCAAAGTTTGACGGTTTTATCTACACTGGAAGAAGCTATTGTTTCGCCGTCTGGACTGAAGCTAAGACCCCAAACTACATCACCGTGTCCTTCCAAGCGGTTGCGTTCTTTGACTCCATAAACTGCCTGCTGGAGGGCGGCAGAAATCAGAATTTCGGTATCTTTAAGAGTATACATTTGTTGGGAGTGTTCGATCTGTTTCCACTTTTTACCAGCTCTCAAACTTTCCATCATGGCGTCAAATTTGTTGTTTGAGAAATAAAGTGCTTCCGAAGCGGCTGTCAGGGTACTGATTTCGGCTCGCTGAGTTTGAGCGACAGCTAGCTGTTTTTGACCCACAGCCCGCCACCAAAAATTTACGGCGGCGATGGTGGAACTGGTTAGCAGCATGACGCCGATCACTGCTAATCCCAGCAGTTGTTTGAGAAAAGTATTGGCTCGGTAGAGCTGTGCTTGACTCATTTTTTTGTCTGCTTCTGCTTTGTGCAGTCTGGCTTCTAAGCCGAATCTTTGGCGGATAGGTCGCACTAAATAGTCGTGTACCAATTGATAGCGGTCTTCGGGCGCTTCCCGTAGCAGAAATAGCAAACCGTGACCAACTAAAATGTCTAAAATTAAGTCTAGGTTGTCGGTTTTCTTAGGTCGGCTTTCAGGGTATGCAGCGAACTGTCGCGGTAGGGAAATTCTGTTTCTGCCGATCGCCGATAATTCGGTTTCGCGGGCATCGGCCGGCTGCTGACCTGTAACTAACGAGAGTTCGTGTTTGGTTTTTATCAGTCGAACGCCTCTTTCATCTGTTAGGGAAAACAAGATTTTCCAAGCTGCGTCTTCGTTAACGGGCCCGCAGTCAGAGATGACTCTTTCGAGCGAGCGTTTCACTAATTCCGCTTTGGGATTGTCCCCCAATTGCTGGTATTGTGCTAGACTGGTAATACCTTCTTCTTGCAGTTGCGCTCCTACTACCTGCAATTCGATTGGTCGGACTTCTTGCAGTTCGTCTGCTAAATCTTCTACGAAGGCATCGATCAGTGCCGGCTCTAAATAAAATTCCGCCCGTTCTGTTAAGTGTCCAATGACAGCCCGCGCGTCTTTGATAGAAAAACTCCGCAGTTGGTAGCGGATGCTTTTGTCGAGAATATTATTGTTAATAGCGTCAAGATTTGGGAAGCGATCGCAATCTAGTAAGTAGTGCAAATAATCTTCGCGCAAGCACAGAATTATCTTGACATAAGGCAAGTTCAAAAACAAACGCAAAAAATTATAAAAAAGTTGTCTTTGTGCCACAGAAGTCGAAACAAAGAAAAACTCTTCAAATTGATCGAAAATCAGCACAGTTAACAAATTATTTGTGGCATTTTCGCGCAACTGTTCTATAATAAAAGAAGAGACTTCCGAGCTGCGAGCAGGAATAACCGAGCAACTTTTTTTGTGGATTTCCTGTAGTCCTTTCGAGATTAATTTACTTTCCTCTTCGGCTTGTTTGTCGTACAGTGCGCTGTTCAAAGCATTTTCTAACTCCACCAGCCAGTCAGTGTAAACTTTGACTAATACGGGCAATGTATCGCGCGCGCCCGGAGTAATATTTTTCAAAGCTGGTACTAAGCCGGCATTGACTAGAGAACTTTTCCCGACTCCGCTGGGCCCGTGAATAATAGTTAATTTATGGTCGTCCCTGCTAATTCTTTCTAGCAAGCTATTGATATCTGTTTGGCGCGAGTAAGCTGTCATGGACGCTGCGAGGGCAGCTTGGTTTTGAGCTGAGGGACCTGAAGGATTGACCGCTTGGCGCTGCTGCTGCAATTGGCTGGCTCCGATAAAAGCTCTAAATCCGTATTGATATTCGATCGAACGCTGGGTTTTTTTAATCCGAAACGCTTTAAGATACTCTCCCTGCTCGAAATAAACCGCTTGCAATTCCGTCAAAATATCGATGTAAAGTCGGGGGTCGTACTTCGGCTCGCTTTGAGATTGAGCCAACTCCAAAGAATGAACCGCCGCTTCCCACTGGCCTAGCTGCCGCAAACTGCGGGCTAAAAGTAAAAGATACGAACTCCTGTCGGATTTGGGATGTTGGATTTTAGATTTAAGTTCGTTACTTGACTCGTTAGGGCCCACAAATTCTGGATAATTTCCCTCAAACCCCAATCTCAAATCTTCAATCAGCAATCTCAAATCATTAGGCGTTTGATCCAAAATCGCCAAAGCCAACTCGGCTAGCTGGCGGGCTTGACTCCACCTCGACTCTTGCAGGGCAACTTCAGCCAAAAAGCCGTAATCTTGAGCTAGTTGGCTGGGAGTACCGTAAGTGAAGTGCAACTGCAAAGAATTTTCAGCTAAAGCTTGCAACTCTCCCCAAGCTTTCAGGCGCTGCAGCACTTCTCCGAGGTGTGCTGTCACCTCAGCTACCAATTCGAGGCGTGATGCAAGAGAGAAAGCGTTTCTAGATTGTTCGAGGCAAATCCAAGCTTGTTCCCAGTGGTGGCGGTTGGCTACCGGATTTCTGGCTGCTTGCAAGCGGTGACACAGGGCTATGTGAAACAGCACTATGCCTTCTCTCTCTAAAAATAAAATTTTGGGGACAGGATTCGACAAGGAGGAGAAGGTTTCTGGGTTTTCGGAATGTTCCAACTTTTCCAGTTCCCAGTGGCCCGTTTTCTGCTGCCAAAATACTAAACTTTCTTGGTAGTGAATTAAGGCAGTTTCGGTTTGGTCGCTGACATAGTAATCTCGACCGAGAACGAATTGCAGGCTGGCTTTGAGGGCGGGTTCTAATTCTTCACCGCGATTTTGTAAATCTCTTAAAGCTAATTCTAGTTCTCGGCGTGGCAAAGAGCCGATCGCCAAATCGAAGGTATTGCCGGGACTCAACGGCGAATACGAGTGGATATCTGATTGTCGTCGGTTTTGAGGCTCTGAGTTAAAAGTTAGAAAGCGTTCTCCAGGGCTGATTTCGCGCTCCAGGCCGCGTTTTTCGCACTGGGTTTCGCAGGTCTCACAATTAGCGATGGTGCTGACGTTGCTACTGGCGAGTTCTTGATTGAGTTCGCCTATTTTAAATATAGTATCGGCCCGCCTAGCGAGGAAATTAATTAATTCGTCAACGCCCATTTCAAATTTAATTGTGGCGGCGGCCCAACTTTTGAAATCCGGGGCCAGACGAATCATTTTGGTTACGATGTCATCTGTTACCCACAAAATCACTGGGCAGGAAAAATTTTTGCGAAATTCGTCTCGCACTTGATTGGTAGAAGCCATCAGTTCGTCGATCGCTACTACTGTTTCTAAACCGAATACCATCAAAGCCGAGGCGGCACCGACAGGCGAGTACCCCTCGTGGAAAGTGCTTGAGAGCAGAGTAGTGTAGAGGGTTTTAACTGAAGGTGGCAGGACGAGATCTTGAATTGGAACTGGGGACACTTCTCGCAGCCGCTGCGCTATTTGTTGCCGCAACTGCTCGTAGTTGCAGCGCACCAAAATTAGCGAGAATTGGTGTTGAGACATTGTGATGGACCTGACCAGAGTTTTGAGCGATCGCTCGTTGTAGTTGGCAGTTTCTTGTACCTTAATTAGATCGGTCATGGGTGCACCTCTTTTGCATAAATCAATTACCTAACCCTCGCCACTCCTGACAAAAAGCGTATTTCTACAGAGATACCCGTCTCTGTTGGGCGCTTTCTCTCTGTATAAATACGTAGTTTTCCGTACTTCTTCTATCAATACTTACATAGTTATTAGAGCTAATGTAAAGATATCATACCTCTCAATCTCAGAGAATGCTAGACTTCCCAATAAAAATTTAATGTCCCCTTAGATTTTTTGATTCAGCTATATATAGAAGGACTACCGATCATAAATAGCCAACCGCTAAGTTCACGATCATACCGACGGCTAGCTATTAGTAAACAAGTCCGCTTTATCTGTAGCAGGCATTTAACACAACCGCAAAAAAAATGTCCTCTGGGATAGGATTAGTTGAAATTAAGAGCAACAGGTAAAAAACAGACATAGGGGGTCTGACATTGCAGATATCAGAGTTGAGAGTGGGCAAAGTCCTTAGTGGCTGCAAAGTTTTACACGGCAATAACATTCACCGCCTATAGCCAGCATTCAACAGAAATCAGCCAGTGGCAAAAACCGCTGACTGATTTCTGTATTGGATGGTAAGATTTCGGATATGTGAGCGATGAGTTTTCAGTTAAATACTTTCTAAGTCCTTCGTGGTTAAGGGTTCTTAGAGTCACAAAGCTATCTCAAAAATCCCAACTATTTTGCTTCAGTGCGCTGCTGCCACTCCTTATATTTTCTGGTTTCTGCTAGGGCTGGATTAATCCCAAACCAACGACCTTCTTGATCGCGGTATTCAAAGACAAACATACTTCGCAACAAGATTTGAGATTCTTCTTCGCCGGTGACACTTTGTCGGTTGACGACTTGAAACAGCAATTCCCATTCCAGGTCATTGATGGCTCCCAAAAGGTCATCGCGATATTCTTGAATGACGCTTTCGAGGCATTCGCGAGAGAAGGGAGGGTCTTCGTGCTGCAAACAGCTATACAAAAGCATCAGTAGATTGCGAACGTGACCGCCACTAATCCGACAAAGCCGATCTAAAGTTTCGGGAGAGTCAAACACCTGGGAAATCAAATCGATGCGTTGATGGGGAGGAACTGCGGGGAAAGCTCTAGCTAATACTAGCTGCCGCAGCAGTGCCATTCCTTCAATGTGGTCGTCGCCCGATCGCACTTGCACTGGTACCATCGGCATCACCTTGGGCTTGACTCCAAATCGACTGGCGAGGCGGCCGAAGTCGTTGGAAAAAATCAAAGTCAGGGGAATCGTGTAGACAACATGGCAATTAAGTTTTTTCAACTGTTCGCCTCGGTCTAAAAACAGATATTCTGGCTGGGTGCGTCCGCTGGGTTTGAGGGAGGCATCGAGGCGATCGAGGTTGTCAACGATGACTGCGAGCCCTTTTTTGCCTTGCTGCTTGAGTTCGGCGTTAGCTTTGTTGAGGAGTTCTTCGTTGATGGACTGCAAAATGCTGTTGGTGCGGGGTTCGAGATATTGCCTAAGTTGCGATCGCAGTTTGGGAGAGTCTTTAGTTTTAGCAGTCACTCTAGCAATGCCTACAGATAACTCGGCTTCCGCTGACAAATCTATGGGAGTCTGCAAAAATTCTGCCACTTCTGCAAACAGATTTGTAAAATAGCTCGGTCTGAGTTTGATTTTAGCCGATTCCATAGTTTCGCTGACTTGGCGCGCAATGCTCAGCAAAATATCGCTGATATCTACATCCCCCATGTCTAAGTCTTGGGAAGACTCAAAGTAGACGACGCAAAAACCCTCTTGCTCTAACTCAGCTTTTAGTCGAAACAATTCCGTAGATTTGCCACACCCGATATGTCCTGTAAATAGCTGACAGGTTGGCTCGTTGGGGGAGATGCGGGTAATGGTTCGCTGTAAAGATTCAATGATTTTGCCGCCACGCACGGAACCAAAATCAATGTAGTATTGATAATCCCCTGGGTCTCCCGCAACAAGGGTCTTGCTGGGGTTGCAGGCTTTATAGAATCTGTCTAATTCGAGTGCGATCACAATTGAAGCCGAATAAAAGTTAAAAAGTTAATCGAAAGTCTAAACTTTCTTTACTTGAGTTTAGTTTGATTTGTAACCTTTTGCCCTGTGGGGTAATGCCCTAAATACCCAAATAACCTTGATCTGGTAAGGGGTTTTCCCGGCGCTGGAATTGGGAATTTTTAATTAATAATTTTTTATTACTTAGCGGTATCCGTGATATTACTGATATTCGCCGGAGTCTGGGTAAATTTGCGGGGATCTGGTTAAATGGTAGGGGAAAACAGGGTTCAAGAGAGAGAGATTAAACAGTTTTGAATTTGTGCTAATGCTTAATTACTATATTGTCAAGAGGTAGATGGCTAGTTTTGGAGCGGTTTCTCAAACAGAGTTAGGGCGCAGACGCCAAAAGTTGCGGCAGCTCCGTCGCGCTCGATTGGCGGCTGTTGTGTGGCAAATGCTGGCAGCGAGCGCGATCGCCGGAGGTTTGCTGTGGTGGATTGGGCAGCCGGCTTGGTTGATTGCCCGATCGGAACAAGTGAAGGTGGAGGGCAATCAGTGGCTATCGGATAAGGCGGTGCGGTCTTTGGTGCCGCTGTCTTACCCGCAGTCGCTGTGGGGGATTCAACCGCAGGCGCTGGCCCAAAAGCTGGAGTCAACGGGACCCATCGCTAAAGCGAAGGTGACTCGTAACTTGTTTCCGCCGAGTTTGACTATAGAAGTGGCAGAACGGCTGCCGGTGGCGGTGGCGCAGCCGACGGCGGTGTTGAGATCGAACAGTGACAAGGAAAAAGTGGGGTGGCTGGACGCTCGCGGAGGTTGGATGCCGTCGGATAGTTATACTGCTGTACGATCGCAGAATAGTTCGATCGGGCCAGGCAGCATTCCGGGAACGCAGCCTCAGCGTTCTTTGCCCACTTTAAAAGTCATCGGGCCTTTGGAACAGTATCGCGCCTCTTGGCCGAAGTTTTACCAAGGACTCAGCGGCTTGACGGTGAAAGTGTTTGAGATTAATTGGCAAAACCCGAACAACTTGATCTTGAAAACAGAGATCGGTACCGTACACTTAGGGCCGTACAGTTCCAAGACTGCGGAGCAACTTAAGGTTTTAGACCGAATGCGACAATTGCCAAAACAGATAGATTCAAGCCTCATAGCCTACATTGACTTGAAAAATCCTGCTTCGCCGATCGTCCATTTGCCAGAACTCCCCGGCAGTTTGGAGTCGGACTTAATTGCTAAATAGTTTGCTAAACTTATCTAAAGTTGATTGTTGAGAGGAAGTTCCATGTTTGCCGTCAAGCGAGCGCTCAAATTGAATAATAGGGAAGCAACCTTGATGGCAAAACACGCAGGATTCCGGCGTGTAGTATTTAACATGGGATTGAGCTTGCGAGTCCAAATGTACGGTGAGGGCAATTTTTCAGACTCAAAGGTCATCAACGAAGTCAAGAAAGTTCTCACCCACCACGTCAAGAAACAACCTGAATGCGCTTGGATGAACCAGTTGTCCAGTCGAGTTTACCAAAACGCTTTGATAGACTTGAAAGATGCGTTCAGTCGGTATCGCTTGGGAAAAGCCGATCATCCGAAATTTGCCAGCCGCCGGGATGGGCAATCATTCACGGTTGATTCGTCTAATGGAAAAGTTTTACTAACTGCTGGCAACACCATTAAGATTCCCACGCTGGGAACTTTTCGACTTCACGAGCCACTGGAATGCGGTTTTGTCTCTCAAACTTTTACCATTTCACAAGAAGGAAATCGCTGGTTCGTCTCTTTCTGTGTTGATGCGGAACTTTTACCAATTCAACAACCCGAAAGCTCTGTAGGGATTGACGTGGGTATTAAATATTTTGCTACCCTGTCAAACAGTCAAGTGTTTGATGCACCAAAGCCATTAAAGCAAGCGAAAACCAAGCTTGCACGGTTGCAGCGCAAGGCATCAAGACAAATAAAAGCCTCAAACAATCAGCGCAAAACTTACAACAAGCTCGGCAGACTTCACGCACGAATAGCTTGCATTCGCAAAGATTTCCTTCAAAAGTTAACGACTTATTTAGCTAAAACTTTCAAGTCAATCAATATAGAAGACTTGAACGTAAGCGGAATAATGGCAAATCACAAGTTGGCTGGGGCAATATCCGACTTAGGGTTTTACGAATTCAGGCGGCAGCTAAATTATAAGTGCAAAATGTATGGAGCGAATTTAGTGCTGGTGGATCGATGGTTCCCCAGTTCTAAGACTTGTGCGAATTGCGGGCATAAAAAAGATATGCCACTAAGCGTTCGGACTTATGATTGTCCTGCTTGTGGCTCCTCAATAGATCGCGATCTCAATGCCAGTTTAAATATTTTAAATTGGGAACCCAAGGCTATTGGGGGATAGCCTGCTTATCTTGGGATGGCCGACCACCCAACAGCGCAGGAAGTCAACTCCGAATTGCGGCTAAAGGTGGCTTTAGCAAAGTTTGGGTAAGTTTGACAAAGCAGAGTTCAACTCCCGCACCCACTCGCGCCCAGAATTGATTCTCTGTCAACAGAAGGTAGAAGGTATCGATCGATAGGCAGAATTTTTGCCCATAAGGATCGATAGGCAGGGCTTGAAATCAGCCGAGTTTTTGGATAGCGCCCCGCGTCTGGGGCTAGTATCCATTGTTTTTCCTGTTGCCTTGCTTTACAACGGCCTTAATCCGGTCAAGTACCTGGATGGCGTCAAGCGAGGTCTGGGCTAGCGAGGTCGGCAAAATCCGAGATTGCTAACATTAAGCATCGACCAGTGTTAGTTTTTCGCGCAACTTAGCCTATAGTTGATTGTGAATTGGCGTTTAGTTAACGAGTTGTAATCTACTATCCCCGACTCTAATGAAGCTTAATAATAGACAGGGGTCTGACCAAGACAGTCCCCCTTCGGAAGAAGTAAAAAATTTTCCGGTGGCGGCAGATTCCGCCAATCCCTTTAGACGCAAGTCTGGTTATGTAAATGTAGATAGTATTGATATCGATCCTATGGTCAATCCCAAAGACATAATGCCCAGCAGTGCTGCCAAAATCAAAGTAATTGGCGTCGGCGGCGGTGGGGGCAACGCCGTTAACCGGATGATTGCTAGCGAGGTTTCTGGTGTCGAGTTTTGGTGCGTGAATACAGATTCCCAAGCTCTGGTTCTTTCAAATGCTCCGAAACGCTTGCAAGTCGGACAGAAGTTGACGCGGGGTTTGGGGGCGGGGGGCAATCCGGCGATCGGTCAAAAGGCTGCGGAGGAATCTCGCGATGAGGTTGCTAATGCTCTGAATCATGCGGATTTGGTATTTATCACAGCCGGCATGGGCGGCGGTACGGGCACGGGCGCGGCTCCGATCGTGGCTGAGGTGGCTAAGGAAATGGGCGCCTTGACTGTGGGCATAGTAACGCGGCCTTTTACGTTTGAGGGACGGCGGCGCACCAGCCAAGCTGAGGAAGGGATTGCAGCTTTGCAAACGCGGGTGGATACGCTGATCGTAATTCCTAACGACAAGCTGCTGTCTGTGATTTCGGAACAAATGCCGGTACAAGAGGCTTTTCGAGTTGCTGATGATATCCTGCGCCAAGGGGTTCAGGGTATTTCTGACATTATTACTATTCCCGGTTTGGTGAATGTTGACTTTGCTGACGTGCGGGCAGTAATGGCGGATGCGGGCTCGGCTTTGATGGGCATCGGCGTGGGTTCTGGCAAGTCGCGGGCTAGGGAGGCTGCGATGCAGGCTATTTCTTCGCCTCTGCTGGAAGCTTCGTCTATTGAGGGCGCTAGAGGTGTGGTGTTTAACATCACGGGCGGTACTGACATGACTCTGCACGAGGTGAATGCGGCGGCTGAGACGATTTACGAGGTTGTCGATCCGAATGCCAATATTATTTTTGGAGCGGTGATTGACGAGCGGCTTCAGGGCGAAATTAAGATTACTGTGATCGCTACTGGTTTTTCGGGAGAAGTTCCGTCGCCTCCGCCTCAGGGGCGGACGCAAAATGTTAATGCTCCTTGGCGGGCTGCAACTGCGCCGACGACTCCTGCTCAACAGACACCCGATCCGAAAGCGAAACCGCCCCAGGATTTGGGATTGGATATTCCTGAGTTTTTGCGTAACCGTCGCCCACCAAGATGATTTTAGATTTTAGATTGGGGATTTTGGGATTTTAGATTGGGGATTTTGGATTTTAGATTGGGGATTTGGCATTGAATCTCCAATCTCCCATGTAAAAAATCGAAAATATCGAGCATCTAAAATCTAAAATCTAAAAAATCTCAAATCTCAAATCTCAAATCTCAAATTTCTAGGGTTTGGCCTGGTTCGGGTTCGAGGAGTTGGGTGGAGAGTCCCGATTTTGCTAGTAAATCGCGAAATTCGGGGATGCTGCCGATCGATCGCACTAACATTGGTAAAATGCCTGTGGCTCGGATGTCTCCCGCTGCAGTAGGCAGGAAAAACCGAGGTTTCAGTGTTTGGGCGAGACTGAGGGCTTCAGAAGGCCCGATGATGACTTGTCCGAGGAATGGGAAGATTTGACCGATGACTGGGGCGATGGCTACGTCTACTGTGTCTATTTTCTGTTTGACTTTTTCTAATGGTGGTAAGTGCGGTTCGTAATAAAGTGTCTCGCCGCTGCTTAAATCTTTGAGCAAGTAGCCGTTTTCTTCTTGTCCGGGCTGGATTTCGGCTCCGGGTACGGCAGTAATTTGTAACTTTTCTTGATAATTAAATCCTTGCCAATTTGCTAAAGATGTGATATTGGTGTAGCCTAAACTGCTGAGGACTTTGGCGGCGGTGGGTGAGGCGATCGCGGGAATTGTGCGATCGAGCTGTTCGAGTGTTGGTCTGTGGCAGTGGTCGTCTAATCCTTGGGAAATTAGGATGAGGTCGATCGGCGGTAAGGTGCTGGGAGTGAAGGCGACAGGGGTGTTATGGTAGGCGGTGAACAGCCAGGGTTGACCGTAAAATACGAGGGGATCGACCAGCCAAGGATCGACGAGGATGGTTTGGCCTGCGATGTGGAAGATCCAAGAGTTGAGGTCGATTCGGGTGACTTTCACAGTTGTTTGCAATAATTCTTTACATTTGGTTTAATCATAGCTAATTTTGTTTGGGGAAATTTAACCCCTTCGGAAGCACAGGCGGGACGCCCGTGCCACGGGGAAGCACAGGCGGGACGCCCGTGCCACGGGGAAGCACAGGCGGGACGCCCGTGCCACAGATATGATTGGGATTTGTCTGGTTCAAGTTGGCGTTTATCTGCGGTTGAAATAAGATGATTAAATTGAAGATTCCTGTGGCTTTGACTGTGGCGGGTTCTGATAGCGGCGGCGGGGCTGGGATTCAGGCGGATTTGCGGACTTTTGCGTTTCACTGCGTGCACGGTACAAGTGCTTTGACTTGCGTGACGGCTCAAAATACTTTGGGGGTGATGCGAGTTGATGCTTTGTCTGCTGAGGCTGTGGCGGCTCAAATTGAGGCGGTGGTTGGGGATATTGGGGTGGATGCTATGAAGACTGGGATGCTGCTGAATCGGGAAATTATGGTGGCGGTGGCTTCACAGGTTGAGGCTTTGGGAATCAGGAATTTGGTTGTCGATCCGGTGATGGTTTCACGATCGGGCGATCGATTGATTGATGACGGGGCGATCGCATTTTTGCGCGATGTTTTGATTCCTTTGGCTGCTGTCGTGACTCCGAATCGGTTTGAGGCGACTATTTTGAGCGGTTTGGAGATTCATTCTGTGGATGATATGCGATCGGCGGCGCAACAGATTTATCGATCGGGCGCGAAAGCTGTTTTGGTGAAGGGCGGCGGGATGGCGGGAGATTTGCGGGGAATTGATGTTTGGTTTGATGGTGCGCGGTTGGATGTGTTGAAGACTGAAAATGTTGATACTGGGAATACTCACGGGACTGGTTGTACTTTGAGTGCTGCGATCGCCGCTAATTTAGCATTAGGTAAAGATTTATTGACGGCGGTGACATTGGCTAAGGATTATGTTACTACTGCTCTCAAATATGCTTTGGATATTGGGGAAGGCCAAGGGCCAGTAGGTCATTTTTTCCCACTTTTACTGAAGTAAATTGTGAACTCATCCCTTGTCTTCCCTTCTTCCTTCGCGTCCTTTGCGTCTTCGCGGTTCGTTTAATTTCTTAATTTTTCAGGCGATAAAGCGATCGCCACCAAGTCTTCGATTTTCTTAATATTCGGATCGCCGGCTAAATAACCAATCCCTCGGTGCAAGTGCAGGCGAAATTGTTTGGCTAGAGTTTCTTTTTCAGTGCCTAAATTGTCTTTGTGACACCGCTGCTTGAGGGCAATTATCAAGATATCGGCCATGTCGCCGCCGAAGACATCCCAGCTTAATTCGACGTTGCTGTCGCTGGGAATTGGTACTGGGGATGGGATGCTGGGTTCGGCGAGCGATCGGCAAAATCCCCACCGACACAGGATGTTCCACTGATCGATTTTGGTCGATCGTTTCAGTTTTGATAGTTGGTCTTTGCCTGTTTGGGAGAGGCGGATGCGATCGACTGGTGGTTCCATAGGTTTAAGATTGTTTGGTATATTGTAAAAAGTGTTAATCTTGGGGAAGCAAAGCCTCTAAATAACCCGAAATAATTAACATTTTTTTACACGGCGCGACTTGATAAAAACGTTGTTTTTTGGTATTGTATTTTTAGTAGGATTTATCCTTAATAATGGGATGGTGGCAAAAATAAAATTTTCGCAACCATCCCATTATGATATATATACTACCGCAACTCCACAGCAAAGTCAAGGGGTTGCGGCTATTTTTTAGGGCAAATTTTTATTCCCAGAAGTAACCTTTTTCGACCGTGGTTTGGTGTTTGGTCGAGTCGTATTTGAGGAGGTAGCTGTGGGCGATCGCCTCTAATTCTTGGAGTTTTTCGTATTCTACTTTTCTAATTTCCGTATCGGTAGAAAGCAGGATGACTTGGTGGCTGGCCGAGGGGAAATAGCGTTCCACTAGGTTGTTTCTGTGGGAGGAGTCGAGGCGGCCCAAGGGAGTGTCGATCGCCACTGGCAATTGTCTCCCCGATACTCTAGCCAATCCCCACAAAAAGGCGATCGCCAGCAATTGTTTTTCCCCGGCTGAAAGTCGGTGTTTGGGTACCGGTTTACCTTCTGGATCGTAAATTGAGAGGCTAAATGTGTCAGTGTCGATCGCAACTCTGTGCACGAGGTCGGTTTTGTGCAACAGGTAGCGGAAACAGTCGGTAATTTCTATTTCGAGTTTGTTGAGTTTTTTGAGGGTGAGTTTTTCTTTAAAGAGTTTGAGCGTAGCTTGGGCTTTGGCGATAGAAGCGATGACGTGTTGGCTGTTTCTGATGGTGATGTATTCGCTGCTGTAGTTTTCTAGTTCTTTTTGGTTTTTGGCTAATTCTCTCTCTAATTCATCGACGCGGCGGTTGGCTGATTCGCAGGCTGCGGATGCGATAGCGACTGCTTTTTGGGCTTTCCTGACCTCATCTTCTAGTTTTTCGTAGGCTTCGGGGGAAGCTGCGGCTGCGAGTTGTCTGTCTGTGAAGTCTATTTCTGCTTCGATGCTTTTGATTTCTTCTATTTGGTCGCGGGCTAGAATTTGCTGGGCTTTGATTTGGTAGCTAAGCAGGTTTTCTAGTTGCTGGATGCTGTTGTTGTCGGCGTTCATCCAGGGCGGGGAGTCTGTTCCGGCTTGATGTTCGAGTTCTTGGTTTTCTTGGCGGATGAAGTCTTGAATTTTATCTAGCTGTTGGGGATTTAACGAGATTTCCGCGATATAGTTTAGAAGGCGATCGCTTCTTTGTTTGATAACATTTTGGGCAATCTTTGCTTGCTGCTGGCTGGCTTCGGTTTCTGCTTGAATTTTTGCTTCACTTAGCAAGGGCGAAATTAATGCTAGTGGGAGCGTATTTGAGGCTACTTCCATCATGGATTGACGGGTTTTTTCTGCCTGATTCCTGTAGTCGTTTAGCTGTCTGTCTAGCTGACTGCGATCGGCGGCAATTTTCCCGCCTTCATAAATAAACTTTTCTGATGCTTGTTGCTGATTTTTTTGAGCTTTATCTAACTCGTTTTTAAAGCTGGCTTGTTCTTGCTTAGCTAAGTCTATTTCATCAGTAATCTTCTTAAAAGTTTGTTCAATTTTCTCTAAAGCAGCCAAGTCTTTTTTGCCAGCAATTTCTTTCCGCTTGCGGCCGGCTAAAATTTCTAAATCGACGGCGAGGCGTTCTGCTAATTCTAAACCTAAAAGAGATTTAATCGCCCCGACGACAAACTCTGGCGGTGTTTCGAGTTCGGCCAGTTCTTTTACTTGTTCCCCGTCAAACAGAAATAGGTTAGATATCCCGACGGGCAAAAGGGTTTCGATGTATTCGTCCCAAGTGTTAGTAATTGCTTTGTCCGACCACCAATCGCTGACAATCTCGCTGTATATGAGAATGCTTAAGGTGTCTTTGATGTCTAATTTTTTCCAGTATCTAACTATTTTGAATTGAGCTAATTTGTCATCTTGGACTTGTTCAAATGTTAGTTCGACGCGGGTATCTTCTAATGGGGGAGTGTGGCGGTTGACGCATTGATTGAGAAAGTCGCTGTAGCTTAAATTGCCTCGGGTGGAACATTGGGCGCGGCCACCGTAGAGGGCGAGGCGAATGGCGTCCATGAGGGTGGTTTTGCCGCCGCCATTCATGCCGCCAAATAAAATGACTGGGCAGGGATTTCCGTCTTTTTCGGGGCGAAGATTGATGGTTTGGGTGCCTGCATAGGGGCCGAAGTTTTTGAGGACGAGTTCGAGGAATTGCATTGTAGATGTTGTTGAGATGGGATGAAAGTTGGTGGGTGCGATCGGGGTCGATCGGCGAGTTTCATAGTCCGACAGGGATTGAAATCCCTGTCTCATAGCTGAAGTCCTCTGAAAGAGGACTGAAGTCGGCGGGCGTTTGATTTGGCTGTTGAGTCGGTTTTAACCGACTTTTGCTATGAGACGGGGATTTCAATCCCCGGCGGGCTTATGGGTAAGCCCGATCGCCCCTAAGAGTCCCGATAGCAGGAGATGCCGAAAATCGGGGAGTCTGCCAATATTTTTCAATTAATTCTCTGGTGAATTTGGGTGCCACCGGGTGGGTGAATCGTCTTGATGAGTCATTTGTTCGAGGTGTGAGTTTGTCGTTTTTTGCAAGTGATGTTCCTTTTGATTTATCACATAAGCGACTGCTGAGTCTAGTTGTTTTTGTCCTAAAGAAAATACTCCGTATCCTTCTTGCCACGAAAATTTATTGGGATTTTGCAAAGTTTGATTGAGATAACGGCTGCTGCTACCTTTAATATTTTTAACGAATTCAGCGATCGATTGTGTCGGAGGAATGGAAACTATTAAGTGGATGTGATTTTCTGTGCCGCCGATCGCATGAAGGATGCAATTGATGGCGTCTGCTTTGCCGGTGATATAAGAGTAAAGTTCGGTTTCTTTTGCGGGAGATATGAGAGGCTGTCGCTCTTTTGTTGCCCAAACTAAATGATAGTACAGCCGCCACATTGCCATAAAGATTTTTCCTTTTTTTTAGATAGATGTCAGCGAATACTCAGGTTCAATCGAGAGTCGATCGGTGAGTTCGACAGTCCGACAGGGATTGAAATCCCTGTCTCATAGCGAAAGTCCTCTGAAAGAGGACTGAAGTCGGTGATCGTTAAATCTGGTTGTTCAGTCGGTTTTAACCGACTTTCGCTATGAGACGGGGATTTCAATCCCCGGCGGGCTTGTGGGTAAGCCCGATCTTGCAGAGGACAATCGGGGTCTTGAGTGCGATCGGGGTCGATCGGTGAGTTCGACAGTCCGACAGGGATTGAAATCCCTGTCTCATAGCGAAAGTCCTCTGAAAGAGGACTGAAGTCGGTGATCGTTAAATCTGGTTGTTCAGTCGGTTTTAACCGACTTTCGCTATGAGACGGGGATTTCAATCCCCGGCGGGCTTGTGGGTAAGCCCGATCTACTTGCAGAGGACAATCGGGGTCTTGAGTGCGATCGGGGTCGATCGGCGTGTCCCATGATCCGAGAGTCCGACAGGGATTGAAATCCCTGTCTCATAGCTGAAGTCCTCTTGAAGAGGACTGAAATCGGCGATCGTTTGATTTGGTTCTTCAGTCGGTTTTAACCGACTTTCGCTATGAGACGGGGATTTCAATCCCCGGCGGGCTTGTGGGTAAGCCCGATCGCCCCAAAGTGCTATCAAAAGGACTGAAATCGGCGATCGTGTGATTTGGTTCTTCAGTCGGTTTTAACCGACTTTTGCTATGAGACGGGGATTTGAATCCCCGGCGGATCTTCGGGTTAGCCCGATGCCCCAAAGCCCGATCGCCCGATCGCCCGATCGACATTATTGACCTAATCTTTGCTATTTTTATCTCCTACATCGGGAGTAGAAAATTTAATATCCGCCCAAGATAGCTGTCTGCTTTGATTGCTGTTGCTTTCGAGTTCTTCTTTAAGTTTGGCAATATCAACGGTATCGTTTTTGGCGGAACTGTTGGTTTGGGCGATCGCATCTTTGACTTGCTGAATGTTTTCCGTCGGATTTGCCTTAACAGCTTCCACCGCTGTTTTTAAGTTGCGTTGATAGTGGGCGTTACCAATGGCTTCATCCTTAGATCGCGAACTGGTTTCAAAGCATTTGTCCAAATCGCCGTAAATTCCTGTACGCCTGGGTTTCGTGTAGTATTGGCGTTCTGTATCAAGGAGTTTTGCCATCAATTCGAGGTGCATTTTGTCCTCGCTGCAAATGTCTTCGATCACAGTCCATTCATCGCTACCGAGGAGTTTTCTTTCGGCGGCGGGACGGGAATCTTCAAAAGGTTCGCCCGTAACTTCTTCGTAAATCCGGGGTAAAGAGTCGTCGAATTCGTGCTTTTCTTCCAGCCAAATGCGGCGGATTTCGCTAAGTTCTTCTGGGGTAATTAAGGTGATATCGCGCATTTCAAGGGGTGCGGTTTTGCGGATTTGGGTTTGTGCTTCCAAGACTCGTCTCAGCCAGTGTTCTCGCCAGAATTTGGTGTAGGGCCCTGGGATGGGTTCGACGGAGGTTGTGTCGTCGCCCATGTTGCGTTCAAACAGTTCTACTCTACCGTAGATGCGGCGGAAGTCTCTTTTTGGGTGATCGTCTGGAATGTCTAATTCGTTGCGAATATCGAGTAGAGGCTGCATCCATTCTTTTTCCTCATCGTTTTGAATCATTGCCTCCATAGATTTATCTTGGCTTACCATTGTGCAAACCCAGCAGCCAAAGCGAGAATTTCCACAACTAGGGGTGGAAGTATCAACCACTAGAGGACATTCATTATCTGCTGTCGCACCTCGATACATAGTTAGCAAATCTTTATTGTTATTTCCCCACGGATTATCCCACTGCATCAAGTAAAGCCACACTTCATCTGTTCGCCAGTCTTCAATGGGAAGGTAAATATAAGAGTTAGGGCGAGTGGGATTAGCATTAAGGCGTTCGCTTACCCGCCACTCCCTATGTTTAGCCATATTTGCGGCGCGTTTAGCACTTTCAGCCTTGCGAGTACCTAGAACAAGAATTACCTCGCCGCTAGTTCTAATTATTTCACGAATAAAAGAACCAGTTGGTTGTATTTTTAATCGTTCCGTACACCATCTAAATCGGTTTCTAGGTGCTGGGTATCCTTTACCTATTAAGCACGCCCAAAAGGTATCTTGAACGGCTGGATAAGTTAAATGAGTTTCTATTGGCATTCCCTGTTCTTCGGCTGCAACTTTCATCCGTTTTAGAGAATTATGTACTCCAGCAGCTACTATAGGGTTTTCTACCAGTGTATCATTTGTTAGAACATGAATTTTTTTGTGGCGTTTCTCAATTGGCAACTCGGCAATCGCATACCAGACAAGCTGTAGGACTGCCGAACTATCTTTGCCGCCACTCCAACCGATTACAAGTGGGAGTTCATCTTGACAATAAAGCTCTTGAATTTCCTTTTTTAAAATTTCTATGTCTGCCATTAAATCGCCAATATTGCGTGGCGGAAATAGTGACATCTGTTGTAATTCATTCATTTTCTCGATCTCCCTTTTGATTTTGAAGTAAACACATTTTTGCGATGCCACTGAAGCGCATCTATTCTCGGATTATATTGCTCTGAACTTGGCAAAAGAATCTGTTCTCCGTGAAACTCTCTCATTAATCTAGGGTATGGTGAGTCCTCTTGTAGATCGCTAGCAACTATAATTTGATAACTATCGTCAACAGCAAACCATCCTCGGTCGAATGCCCAATGATGATTTTTACAGAGTGAGATCCCATTATCTGGTCTATTATCATAAAACTCAGAGAATGGCTTGATATGTGCGCCATCTACAATACTTTGACTAAGCGAACGTCTAACTTTCAATCGACAAAAAGCACATCGGTAATCATACAAATGCACGACGGATTTACGGAAAATAGCCTCTCTAAACAAAGATTTTCGTAAATACACCTTTGGTTGTGCATCTGTATCACTAGATTCAATACTCTCTAATTCATTCCAGGTAGAATCTTGGAGAGACTGATTTATTGTTAAAACATCTTCTATCTGTTTTTGGCTTGAGGAAAACCAGGCAGATATCAGTATATCTATTAATTCTTGTTTTGCATTATAGTCTCGCAATAAATCAAATAATTCATCATCTATTTTGGCTCTTTCAACATCTCTTCTTAAAGAGTTAATGGTTTGAGGGCGTCCTCCCGTGTATTGTTCGGTAAATTTAACGTGCCAAAATTTAGGTTTCTTGTTTTTTAAATGAAAAAACGGAATAGCAAAATCAATCTCCTCAAAACCCTCAGAACTCAATACAGACCAGTATCTTTTGAAGGTGTTAATTAATTGCTCGGAAACAGTAATATTGTTCTCATTAAGTAAGCCTTGTGTAATTAAATCAATTACAGACAGTAGCAGTATTGGCTGATTTAGAGCATCGCCTCCTTCTTTATTTTTGCCTACCTTAATCTGATCAAAACAATTGCGATAGTATGCTAAATTCTTATTTACGGACTCTTCTCCTGTAGTCATTTTCTCCTCCCGCTATGATCAAATACAATCCGACCTAAAATTTAACACTTTTTTCAACAAAAAGTTAAGCGCCACAAGGCACAACCATAACGCAGAAACTAGATAATTTAAGCAGTGTCAGCAGACTAAAAAGTAATTTTCTAGCCTAAACAGAAGATAATTATATCACTGTCGGCGTGCCTCTGCGGTTTCCAAACCCAACCTCACCTTCAAATAATCAGTCATCCAACTAACACTCGCCCTCGACTTAGAAATCCCCCCTTTCAACAAAATCCCACCCTCCCAATCAGGATTAGAAATCGACCAATCAACCTGCCGCAAAAAGATCAAACGTTCCTCCCAACTCTCAGGAAAAACCGACAGCAAAGCGGCCCCAACTTCCCCCAAACTCTCAAGCACAACACTGTGACAGTGTACGCAATCCCGCCGCATTTCCCCTGCCGCCA
This sequence comes from Microcoleus sp. BR0-C5, assembly GCF_036705045.1. NCBI lineage: Bacteria > Bacillati > Cyanobacteriota > Cyanophyceae > Oscillatoriales > Microcoleaceae > Microcoleus > Microcoleus sp. BR0-C5. The sequence continues at coordinate 45,074 of NZ_JAUBTR010000001.1, read as the reverse complement.
CTTGCTTGTGCAGAACTAATTGCCAATCTGGAATAAAACTGCTAACCGCATTCCAATAACTAACGGCCAGTTGTATTTTTTGAGCAATTTCTTCCTCTTTCTGTTCTTTTTTGGTGCGAGAACCAGAGGGTTTTGCCTGTTCGCTGCCGTGAATATTAGACAGCAAAGCCACGATCGCACGATCGATCGCACTCAGCGCAAACAATTTGTGCGATCGCCCGTTCAAACTCCCCCTCTCCATCTCAGTCAAACACCGGAAAACCTCAACCTGCTTAACAACAGCCTTCACCACAAAAGCGCGATCGTCCCGGTGGTTGTAAAGTAGACTTAGCGACGCCTCCAAAGGAACTTGAAAATTATTCAAATCAGCAAACATCTGCTGCGATTTTTCCAACCCAATATCGAGAAACAAAATCAGCGCCACCGTCTCATATCCCAACTGCGGATTTTCCCTCAAAGCCATCTCAAAAGCCGCCCGGCGATGCTGTCCGTCATTAATAGTAAACTTAGCATCCATCGGCACTCGCAAGCGACCGATTTTCCTTTCCTCCGCCTCATTTCCCACTGCTTCAAAAGTAATATCCGCATCAATCGAAGCAGCAATTGCGCCACAAGTATAATTTGTAGGATTCTTAACAAAATACTCAGCAATTTCGGGAATCCTAGCTTTGTTAAGCGCGCGTTTCGCCCGCATAGACGGCGGCAAATCTTCAGATTCAAAGGGAAACAATTTCGGCAAAAAACGCACCGGACACATCGACACGTAATATTCGCGGCCCGCTTGAATGCCCCGAATTACCGGCAAAATGTATTCAAAGGAAGGAGTAGACATATTTTAGAATGGGGCATTGGGAATGAGGCATGGGGCATGGGGCATGGGGCATGGGGCATGGGGCATGGGGCATGGGGCATGGGGCATGGGGCATGGGGCATGGGAATTAAGCATTAATAGCTATTGATTTTTTGCAAATTTTATGGTATGACGGTGGGAAATTAGGGCATAACTTAAGTATTTCACAATGTTTTTTTAAAAACAAGTGTTGACATAAACTTTAATATATGATACTTTTTGAAAAAATAGCATACTTATGTAAAAACCGCCAATGAGTACCAACCCAGCGGATGACCTCGCTAGCAAAATTTTAGAAAAAGAAAATAGCGACCGACAGGAAATCGCACTTTTATTAGATAATTATTTAGGAAAGGACGATCGCATTTTCGTACAAAAAACCCAGATGGGAAACAGCGAAGCATACATCGGTTCAGTCACCCTAGAATGGTTAGACTCTCGCGTCCGTTTCGCCTCGCAAATGCCGCTTTTCCGCCAAAAATTCGACCTCCAAACGAACAACATCGTCCGCGACGATGAAACCATTGACGAAATTATCCAGCGCCCCTTAGATTGGTCGCGCCAAGCCGCCCTAACTCAATATTTAGCAGCCCGAAAATCGCACAAATTTCCTGCCGTTTTAGTAGTCGTCAGTCCCCCGTGGGTAGACAATCCTCTAGCAGAGGAATGGGATAAAAATGGCGTAGCAACTAAATCGGCTGCTGAATTTACATCCTTTGATAAAAACGAGAACTTAGGGCTTTTGAATGTCTCTCAAAAAGTCTCAATTTTTGCCTTAGACGGCCAGCATCGGCTGATGGGAGTTCAAGGTTTAATGAGTTTAATTAAAACCGGAATCCTGCAAAGATATAACAAAAATAAAAAACCTGTCGGCGCTGCAATTACTCTGGAAGATTTAGCAGAAGAGTATCAAATCGACCCCGAAACAGTGTATAAATTAGCTCACGAAAAAATCGGAATTGAGTTTATTCCGGCGGCGGTAGCGGGGGAAACGCGACAGCAAGCACAACGGCGCGTGCGATCGATCTTTGTGCACGTTAACCTAATGGCGGTAACGCTGAGTCAGGGCCAGCTAGCATTATTGAACGAGGACAACGGATTTGCGATCGCCGCCCGCAAAATTGCCGTCACCCATCCCTTATTAAAAGAACAAGAAGACAGAAACCCCCGCGTCAATTGGGACAGCGCCACAGTCGCAGCAAAATCAACTGTGTTAACCACATTGCAAGCGCTGCAAGATATGTCCGAACGGTATTTAGAATACAAATTCCCTCATTGGAAGCCGGAACGAAAAGGTTTAATTCCCATGCGTCCCGAAGATGAAGAACTCAAAGAGGGAATTGAAGAGTTTAAAAAATTGTTCGATAATTTAGCAACTTTGCCCAGCTATCAAAGGATTGAAAGTGGGGAAGAAACGACAGAACTGCGCCGATTTAGTTTTGAAAAGCCAGGGGGCGAGGGAAATATTTTGTTCCGTCCAGTCGGTCAAGTTGCTTTAGCTAATGCTTTGGGAATTCTAGTATTTAGAAAGAAACTTTCCCTGAAATCTATTTTCGACAAACTCCGCAGATTCGATGTGGATGAAGGATTTAGCCACATGGACAATCCTGAGTCTGCGTGGTACGGGATTTTGTACGATCCGAACAAAAAGCGAATGCTAGTTTCTGGAAAGGATTTAGCGACGAAGTTAATTGTATATTTGGTGGGGGGAATTCAGGACGATATGGATCGAGCTCATTTGCGGCAAGCGGTAGCGGAAGCGAGGACTTTTGAGGATAAAGCTATTAGTTTTAATGGCAGGTTTGTGCAGCCGCAAGAGGTAGGATTGCCACCGGTGCTGAGCTAAGTTTCTATTGGATTAAGTATGATGAAATACAGGAGACGGCAGTGCCGTCTCCCTAGCTTCATTCAGGTGCTGCGATTTCTTGCCACTTCTAACTTGCGGCGAATTGCGGCTTGAACTTTCTCATCAAAATCTGGATCGCCGGGACTTGCAATAATCCTCAGCGGATGCTGATTGATTCTGTCTAAGTACGCCTGAAAAGCGGCTCGATTTCCACGATGTTTAAGAAAATACTGTTTCAATTCAGTATTCGACATGGCGTTATAGTTAACTTGGCTCATCAGCAAACTCCCCATTGGGTAAAATCTGGAACTCAAGCTCTTCATCGTACCCAGCCAATATATATACGTTACGAGTGCGATCGTCAACACAAATCAGATGTATAGGCTGAAGCATCGTGTAGGTCAGTTGATAACTGATGCGATATAAACTCTCTAGCTGGGCAGCAGTAGGCATTTGTCAATCACTCAACCTAATACTTATTTTAACATATAGCTCAAGGAAAGTTGTATATTTATACAATCACTTTTAGCAATTTTTGTCGCTATAACAATACTACATATCGCGATCGCACCAAAGTTTACACCTCAATTTACATACATTATACCGCTTTATTTCAACAAAATAAGTTCGGCGGCTACAGGCAAATGATCCGACTCGGTTGCCTCCAAAACGGAACTAGATTTAGCACCCCAATGCTTTGAATACCAAATATAATCAATCCGGCAAACGGGATAATTTAATCTCCAATTAGACCTTTTTACCAAGAATTTAAGTTCCCAACCATGAGGCCAGGTAAAACCAAACCCAAATCCCGATTTTCGGAAAGAATCTTGCATGACTTTCTGCACCCTGTCATAGTCTTGAGTTTCGTCTGTCATATTAAAATCGCCCGCGACAATTACTGGCAGAGTTTCTCGCTCAACTCGCTGCACTAAGTCTTGAATTTCAGGCGATCGTTTGTCATATTTGTAAACTGGAATTTTGATAAAACCAAATTTTTTAGATATTTTCAACCACGGCCCGGTAGCTTGCATATTATAAATGACTACTTCTTCTCCGTTAAAGTTAATAATTGCCCGTTGCTGCGTTTCTCGATGGCCGGCTAAGTGCAGTATTTCGCTAGATATAATTGGATATTTGCTCAAAATCCCGACCCGTGAAATACCCATTTGATAGGGGTAGTCTGCTTTTAGCCAGGTGAAAGTTCTTTTGGTATGTTTCTTAACGATTTCTTGTAAAAATATAATATCGGGTTTTTGCTGCTGAATCAGTTTAACTAAAGTTTGTGACTGAGTTGCATACCAACCGACGTTATGGGATAAAATTTTGATTCCGGGCTGGGAATTTGTGAGGTTGATGGGTGTAGTAGAAAAGTATTTGACGTGCAGCCAACTTATTAGGAGAATGCAGGCGATCGCCGAAATAATAGTGAACCATCTTTTTTTGATAATTGACACTCCGATGATCGGAAGCAAGAAAATTGGGAATAAAATTAAGGGGCTAAAAGTGCTAATTAAGGCAATAATCCACAGTCGATCCCAAAAGATTAGTTTGAGAATGAAATAGCAGATAATAAATGCTGCGTAACTGTAAGCGAGAAATTTTGCAGCTTGCTTTAAGCCTCTCTGGATTATATCTTTTGGTATGTGCTTCATTGGGAACCTATTAAAATAAAAACTTGCTTAAATCAAATTCTTCATTTGACCGATGTTGGTTGTCTCTTTCTGAAATCAAAACCAACAAAAGGCGATCGGTATAATCCGCCGCGCCCCGCAACTCTTCCCGCAAAATTTCCAGTCCGCCATTAGCATATTCTTCAAAAATTTGCAAGCGTTCTGCTTCCAATTTTTCGTCGAGATGGGAAAGAATTTGAGGATTTTTGGTTTCGGCGATCGCAATTAACTTAATCGCCATATCGTAACCCCTGGATACAAAGATATCAACATCGATCGCACCCGGTTCTCGTTTGGAAATTTCACCCAAGGGCGATCGTTTTTTCCGCTGCTTTCCCAAGGATGCGGCGAAAGCGATGACATCGGCGTAAGTCTGGAAAGGGCCAGTGTGGTTATCCAATAAAGTTAATGATTTGACTAACTCCGCTTTATCTTTAGCAATTCTAATTTTGTTAGCAGCCATTGCCATAATATCTAGTTTCTAACTATAATACATCTCGCCAATATCCGACAGTCCGCGCAGGCGCACTTCACAATGTCCGCAACAACATAATTTTTTGTGCAAAACCTCCTCTTGCTTCCCGCCGCTTGATTTGTTCTGCCAAAAGTCGATCGCCCGAAATGCCAAAACTGGTCATCACCGCATCTATCACCTCATACAAATCCGCCAATTCCGCCACCAAATCTTCCTCATCAGCCTCCGCCGCTTCCCTCGCTTCTTCAATCAATTTCTGCAGCAAAGCTTGACGGTATTCTGCATCGGACAAAATTACAACCTCGCATTCATTCCCGCTTTTGCGAATAATTTCAGGAATGCGATCACGCACCAACTTATGATACTCTTTCTCCACGTCAAACTCCTTTCAACCTTGACTAAAAGTTTGAATCAACCAGCGATTAATTTCCCCATCATCTTGGGTTTGACTCCGGTTCAAAGCTTCCTCAACTAACCGGATTTCCAGCCCATACAAAACCCGCGACTCTTGAATTCTACCACTACCTCCGCCATTAATCGCAAAGGCAAAAACCTCCCGCGTGTTTGCACGTTCAACCCAATATTCGCTAATTCCTGCGTCTTCGTAAAGCAACCGCTTGCTGCCTAAATCATCATTCCAAGAAGATGCACCAATTTCTATTACCAAATTAGGCGCATCGTATTGATCCAAATTAACAGGTGAATTGCTGTCTTTAGGAGGCACTCTCAAATCTGAACCGATGTAGTAAGCTAGATCGGGTTGAAACTCGCGAATACCTGCTTTGCGAAAACTGGTATTTGCAAACTGAACTACTCGGATATTTCTCAACGTAGCAAACAGAATAACCACATAGGAAACAATCGAATTATCGCTACCGTGCAATGGCCCTACTGGTGACATTTCTACCCTCATGTGTTCTTGATAGTAATAAAACTTGCCCTTTTCCCATGCTGAATCCTCAGCAAAAGTTAGAAACTCTTCCCACGTCGCCTTCACCCAAATATCCGTTTCCAAAACCTGCGTAATTGCCGAATTAGAAGACATCATCCACCTCTACTATTTCTGTATATTCAAATTCATTCGGACTGCGCTTAACTAAAGGATAGCGCATCCCGCCTAGTTCGATCGCATCTTCTTCACAATCAGCTTTCGGAGAATTGTACACCAGCACGTATTCCCTGCCGGTGCAACTTTCCATCTCTTGAGCAACTTCTCCACGCCACTGAGTTTTTGTCACCAAAACTACCAATTGATTCGCCAACTTCGGCAGCTTATTTGCAATTTGCTTGCGATAAATCTCGTCCAAACTACCAAAGGGAGAATCCATCACGATTGGAAACGTACTGCTATCCGGGCCCATCAAAGTATTCTTTTGACTCCACTCCCGCACGCCTTCAATAATCCCGCCGATAAACGACAAACTGAGAATTTGATTTTCTCCCGTAGAAGCGGCAACCAATGATTCTTTTCCAGAGGTATTTTCTACTAGAGTCAGTTCGTATTTATCGCTCAACTTGGGGATGTAAGGAGTAAAAGAAATTTGACTAAAAATATCTTGCACTCGCTTTTCCAACTGAGAACAAAACTGTTTTTCTAAGCGCGATCGCACTTCAGTTAGACGATTGATCGCATCCTGAGTCGCAGCAATCCGGCGCTGGGCTAATACTTGCCTTTGCTCATTCAGGTGCTGCTTATCGATTTGCTTGTCCAAAGCCGACACCTGCACCTTCAAACTCTCAATCTGCTGCTGGTTAGAACCTGTTTCCCGGTGCAAATCGCCAATTTTTGCCTCAATTTCATCCAAGCGCTTTTGCAAGCGGCTGACATCGCCGTCAGGAAAATTTCGCAGCTTGTTGTGAATATCGTCTAGCTGATTTTCCACCCTAGAAAGTTCGGTTCTGTCACGGCTGATATTGCCTTGCTGTCGGTCAATTTCTTCCCAAAAATCAGTCACTTGTTTATCAATTTCATTTACCCGATCGCTAATCCGAATAGTTGTTTCTTCCACATCCCCAACACCCGCCTTATCCATCCAACCGCTAACCTGTTGGTGAGATTCAGAACCCTCCACTAATTCCGCACCGCAGATACACCGCTGCTGCGCTAATAACTCTTCCAAAAACGGTCGCTGAATTCCCGAAAGCAACGAGCCGCCTTCCCGCAAACCTTCAACAATTACTTTAAATTCAGCCGCCGCCTCTGACAGAAATACCCCATAACCCCGCATAGATATTGAGCGTTTTAGAGCATCTGTAGCCTGTACAATTTGTTGCTTAAATAAATTTTTCTGCATTTCCAATTCGTCTCGCAACTTTTGTAAATCTGCAGCACCGCTAAGTTCCAACAAGTTACCATTAACTGCTTTCTTTAACTCCCCTTGGTTTGCCAATTCCCGCTCTATTTCTCCTTGTCTGCTCGCAAGCTGCTCAGCTTCTTGCTCAAATTTTTGCTTGTCTTTTAAAAGTTTCTTCGTTTCAGCATTCCCAATTATATTTAAATCTGTCTCCAGAGATTTTTTGGCTTCTCCTAAATGCCGGATCGAGCGATTCAACACTTCCACCCCCAGCAACTCCTTAGTAGCTTCCGCAATTTCTGCCTTCTTGTCATGGCGGACAATTTGCTCAATTCGCTCCCCGTCAAAAAAGAAATATTTATGTAAACTTTCCGGCAAAATCCGCCCGATAATATCATCAGGATGCTGATCCGGCTTCAGCCACAGACCGTTATCTTTTGCTACATTCAGAAACAATTCAGCCTTGCCATGTTCTACAGTGTTTTCACTTTTATAAGCACGACAAATTCGTCTTGCTTGGTAGCGCGTGCTGTCGTGTTCAAACACAATTTCCGCCCAACAACCTACGGCTTTTCCCATTTCAGCCTCAGCCAGAGCGCGCTTGTTTACTAATTGTTCTTCCGCCGCAAAAGCCGCGCTAAATTCTTCGTAAAGTACCCACGTAAAGGCATTCATCAAGGCAGTTTTTCCGGCGCCATTATTCCCGTGAATTACTGTAATATTTCGCCCGCCCCAAGCTAATTTAATTTCCGGGCTTTTGCCGTAAAATTGACGAAAGTTGCACAGAGTAATTGAGATTAACTTCATACAATTGCTTCCTTAATGATTTTTAAAATGTCATCGTTAATGTGGCGGGGAACTCTCATGTACAACTTATCTTTTTCAATTTCCAATACCCGCTCAATAATTTGACGGACTTCGGGCGGCGCGCTAGTAATAGGTTCCTGTACGTCGCTGAATTCCTGATGAGTTTGATAAGCAGAACGCTTTTCTGCTAAAATAGTTGTCGGTAAGGCTGCGATCGCACTATCTTCATATCTAAATGCCATAATCAAATTTTCATGCAGATTTTCAGTCATTTTTTTTTCAAATATTAAAAGCTAGCAACTCAAACTGCGCTCGAATAATTCTCTATTCTCAAACATAAACCGAACCTTAATAAATGTCAAATGTCTAATAGCCCGTAACGCCTCTGAATTTGCAGCAATTTCACTCTAGCTTCCCCAGCATTGTCAGCTAAATCGGCAAATTCCAAGAACCGCTTCAACTCTTTTCGTAGCAAATTGCGCTCGACTTCTAAGGTTTCCCGACCCAAATCTGGAGGCAAAACTATCATGTCAAATAAAGTTGCCCTTTCCTTCCCCGGATGCGGCCGCAAAATCCGTCCCCGGCGCTGAATAAACTGGCGCGGATTGCTACTGCTTGCTAAAATTACAGCATTGCGAATTGCTGGAATATCAACGCCTTCATCCAAACATCGAATCGCGACTAAACCTTGCAACTCTCCACTCTCAAATTGCTGGCGCAAGCGTTCTCTTTCAGCTAAAGGAGTTGCCGCTGTATAAGTGTTAACTCGGTAGCCTAATTCTGAACCCAATAACTTCGCGGTTTCTGTTAGTTGGCGGTTGTTATTTCGGCGCGCACCTCCTTCGATCGCACCGTCGCCGCAGTAAAATAAAGTGTGGGCTGTGTCGAGGCGGTGAATCATTAATTCTCGCAAAGCTACTAATTTATTAGCCGCCGCTCCAATCAACCGAGCTCGCTGCATTAATAAAGTCGTTAAAGCATCATTTTCTTCTACTTTTTCATCGCCCCAAAGCGCCCAGCCAATTTTTTGAGTTAAGCGGGAATACTTACGGGTTTCGGCTTCGGTCAATTCTACTAAAATTGGATAGTATAAATAATGTACTAATGCTTTTTGGCGGATGGCGTCGGCTAAGGTGAGTTCCGGCTGCAAAACCTGGCCGAAATAATCTAAAATAGCTTCGGTTCCTTGTTCGTCGAAATGCCTTTCTGGGGTAGCGGAAAGGGCGAGTCGCAGTCCAATATTGCGCGGCAAACTTTCTCCTAAACGGGGCGCGCCTAAGTTGTGAACTTCGTCTCCAATAATCAGGGTTTTTTCTGGGAAATAGCGCAGTTGCGATCGCAAACTATCTCCCATTAAGGTAGCATTGGTAGTGATGATTGTGAGAAATGCTCGCTCGCCCGATCGCACTTCATACAAACCAGCAGCCAGCTTGTTTTGCCAACTGCGGGCGCTATCAAAAGCCAAAATAGGTTTTAAACCAAATTTCTCGGATTCGCGCGCCCACTGATTCACCAGGTGGCAATAAGGGCAAATTACGAGCAGAACTTGCAGGTTAATTTTATTGTATAATTCAGTGGCGATCGCCAGTGCAGTAATGGTCTTGCCGCTACCCGTCGCCATCTTCAGCGTACCGCGTCCCTGATTCGCAAACCAATTAGCAACCGCCACTCGCTGATACTGTCGCAATTGCAGCGATGGCGGCATTTTCGGAAATCCAAATTGCGAATTATTAGCCGTTGAGCGATTCACCTTTAAATGCCGTTAGATGCAATATTCCCTATACTCAACTTTAACTCACGGGCGATCGAAACTTAACAGCCCAAACAAATCCGCTGCCGACATTTGCAAATCCGACAGCACATCCAGAACTGGTAAAATATCTTGATTCTCCTTAATCTCAGGTTCTTGCTGCGGTTGAAAAACAATTACCAATTCTTCTTCCGGGTCAATCATCCAACCCAATTTAGTGTGATTTTTGAGGCAAAACAGAATCTTATTAATTACGCGACTTGAACTTTGCTCTGGCGATAAAATCTCAATTGTCCAATCGGGAGCAATTTCAAACCTATTTTCAATTTTTCCCAGAGAATTCAGAGGAATCCGCTGCCACTCGAACACTGCTATATCTGGAACAATAGAACGTCCCCCAAAAGTACAGCGCAGTTCGGGAAAAGCATAAGCTAATTTCTGCGGCTTGCCAACTCGATTAATAACAGATGGAAACTCGAATTGTAACGTACTGTGTTTTCCTTGCGGCATAGCTTTTTGATAAATTTGACCGTCAACATACTCGCTAGCAGGCTTAGTCTCTGGCAATAGCAGAAACTCTTCCAGAGAAATCTTTGACGGTGACTGAATTGACGTTACCATAAGCAATTAACCCCTCAACAACTCAACTGCCGTCTTAAAAATTCATATCGCTGTCAGTTTCCCAATCAGCACAACTCTCCGATTCCACACCAGTAGGGTGGATCGCACAAACCAACAAATTTCCCCCGTAAACTTGACCGTGATAGTTGCGACAACCGCGACAAGCCGGCTGCTGCGTCGGCGAAGGGTCTACATAAGTAACCATCGACAAATCTATCTCATCAAACTCCGGGTCGAAGTCGCGGCAAATTTCAATTATCGGTTCGATAAATTCATTAAATAAACCGTCAAATTCATTGAAATAACCGTCAATGTCATTAATCAGATTATTTTGTACTTGTTCTGTAAACTCTTCCGACATTTTTGCCAAAACGTCCAGCATTTCGACAAACTCTTCGCCCATTTCGCTGAAAAACTGCTCTACTTCAGAAACAGCATTTTCCATCACTCCAAAAAAATCTTTAGACCAATCTTCCATGAATTTGACAGCTTGCTATTACAAAATATTTTACAGACAGGTGCAGCCAGCCTCATGCGAAGCGATCGCACCTATTTTCAATTCTATTACCTATTGCCGGATATCCGTCCACATTTGACAGGGCAGATATTCAAAAAGGGAACTCAAGAGTATTATCCTGAGTTCCCTTCATGGTTTGCTGAGCGAGCTTTTTCCTGCTTAATCCCGCTTCAGCCGCCGCAATTCCTCTTGTAAATTCTGCACTTGTTCGCGGAGCTTGTCTACGCCGCCTGTCTCTTTAGCATCTTTTGCCGAGACATCTTCTTCCTCAGAAACAATTTCAATCCGCCGAGGTTCAGCGGGTTTTTCGTTCCCAGCCGAGGCTACGGGGGGCTGCTGCTGAGCCTGTTGCACCATATCATCAACAAAGCGACGAGCTTCTTCCGTGGACATCTCGCCCCGTTTCACCAATTCGTCTGCCAGCTTTTGGGCTTCAGTGCGTAATTCAGTTAACTTGCTGCCAGCTTTTTCACCAGCGTAGGAAGCTAGCCCGACACCAAGGTAAACTGCTTTTTGTAAAATATCTCCGAAACCAGGCATAGGAGCTACACCTCATAAAACTGGGTGAACCGGAGACCACGCCTATTACAAGCATCCCGTGTTGCTGCTACCTTCCGGTCCTGACAAGATTTGGGCGTTGGAATCGCGTGGATCCAGTTCATTTATGAGTATAACACAGTTATTTATTCTTCAACCACACACCAGTGATAAATTTCATAAATAACGCAACCGTTCTTCACCAGCGGGTCTTCAGCGACGATCGCCTTCGCCTCATCCATCGAACCCGCCTCAAACAGCAACATACCGCCGCCCCGCCGCCCCCAGTAGCCAGTTTTCGCTCGGTGTCCTTTAGAAATCAACTCTCGGACATAAGCTCTGTGAGCTGGCACGTATTGGTCAAAGACAGGCTTTTCGACAATTCCTTGCTCAATTTTGACAAACCAAGGCATTTTTATTTGGGATTTTAGATTTTATATTTTAGATTGGGAATGGGCGATCGGCAATGGGATCTAGAGCAAATGTTCTATATTCCATTTTGCACCATCCTTTCTTAACTGCGATGTTATCCTATGAACCAGTCAAAACAGCGATTTTTTATTGCCCTAGTGCCGCCTCCCGATATTGAACACCAGATTACTGAGATTCAACGGTATTTTGCGACATCCTACAACAGCCGCGGTGCTTTGAATTCGCCCCCGCACATCACGCTGCAACCTCCTTTTCACTGGTTAGCGGAGGACGTTCCCAAATTAGAGGAAAGTTTGAAAGAGTTTTCTGCAAACCGCCTTTCTATTCCCGTTACTCTATTCGGTTTTGCCGCTTTCGCCCCCCGCGTCATTTACATTGATGTTGTCAAATCACCCGAATTGCTGGAAATTCACAAAGATTTGATGAGTTATTTGGAGACACATTGGGGAATTGTCGATCTAGTTTCTCAAAGTCGCCCGTTTGTACCGCACATGACAGTAGCCTTTCGCGATTTAACTAAGGAGAATTTTCAAACTGCTTGGTTGGAATTTGCAGGGCGATCGCTCCACTTTGAGTTTACCGCTCCGGCATTAACTTTACTGCTTCACGACGGCAGCCGGTGGAACATCAGCAACCAATTCCCACTTTCCGCCTAAACTCTCTCCCTTCTCTTTCTTCGTGTCCTTCGCGTCTTCGCGGTTCGTTTTTCCAAAAAAATCTTATTAGCAAATCATAATTAAGCTGTCACGCATTTAAATTGCATCTTCATGGCGGGCTCTTAGGCCCAACCCCTACACCCCACAAGACTTAGATTATTTTTTGACATTCAATTTAAATGCACAACAGCTTAATGAACACTTCGGACAGTTTCAGGGCTGACTCGCGGGGAGCGAGAAACCCGGTTTCTACGAGTTTTGCGTCTACGAACGAGAAATATTCGTAGAAACCGGGTTTCTGAAGTCGCAAGTGCGTCCACAAACCTGATGAGTTTAGTCCTCACTACAAACCTGTTTAAAATTCAAGCCCTTCACAACTTACCGATTAATCTTATTCGGAGTTGCAAGTGCCACAGTTCCGTAAACCGAAATTCCAGAATGTTTCAATATTTGAATGGCCGACTTAACCGTAGTACCGCTAGTGTAAATATCATCAACTAACAGCACTCGATCGCGCGGAAGCCGACGACGAAAATCTTTCCCCAAACCTAAAGCATTTTTCATTTCCGCTTGCCGCTGCTGTGGCGTCAGAGCGAATAAAGCCTGAGTATTTTTCACCCGCTCCAAACCGTGCCGCTGCAAAGGCAAACCAGTCAACTCGCAAAAACTTTCAGCCAAAAGTTCCGCCTGGTTAAAACCGCGCTGCTTGAGCTTTTCTTGATGCAGGGGAATCGGTACAACTGTTAGATTGTCTATAGCTAATTCGGGAAAACTCAGCCAAGCTTCCGCCAGCCAGCCGCCGAGAGGTTTCGCTAATTGCGGATTGCCGTCATATTTCAAAGCTGCGATCGCCCGTTTGAGAGCCCCGCCATACTCACCCCACACAAAAACACGCTGCTCTGAATGCCAAAATCGACCGGGATCGCTTAACTGACATCGCTGAAGTTGCTTGTCACAGTACGGACAAAACTCTCCGGCGGCAGGTCGCTGACAAAGAGGACAGTTAGACTTAAGAAATAGATTGAGAAAAGATTTGACTAATCCCGTCCATTTTCGCTTGTTCATCCTAAAATTGTGGTAAGTGATTAATGGGAAAAACTTTCAACTTCAATCAGTTTCCACCGACAGGCTCGCAGCGTGAAAAACCTCTACTGGTTAGACAAAATTCAACCTTCAGACCGAGATGCAGTGGGAGAAAAAGCATTTTACTTGAGCTGTTTGCTCCAGAAAAATCATCCCGTTGTACCGGGTTTTGTCCTGCCGGCTACAATATTTTGGCAGTTTTTAGAGTCGATCGAGTGCCTAGAACCGCTGTTTGCTGACTGGCCACACTCTTCCCTGCACTTGAATGTCGATGAACCCAGACAACTGCAATCCATCGCCCGCAGCATCCGTCACCAAATCCTCGCCGGCAAACTGCCAGATTCACTGCTCTCCACCCTAGAGTCTGCTGTTTCTCAACTCAACTCACAGTCAAACTTAAACTCCACAGGCTTAATTTTTCGCCCTTCCCTGACTTCCTGGAACCCGAAAACAGTCGGTATTCTGGAATCTCAGGTAGTACGGGCAGAACCCGAAGCCATTGGGGCCGGACTCAAACGAGCTTGGGCAGAAATGTTCAGAGCCCGAAGTCTATTTTACTGGCAGCGGTGCGGTCTGCGGGTACAACAAATTAATCCCGCAGTTTTGGTGCAGCCACTTCAAGAAGCCATCGCCGCAGGCGAGGTGAAAACAACGGCTGGTGCACAGTGGGAAATCCAAGCCACCAGCGGTTTGGGATTGTCCCTCGCTAGGGGAGAAACCATCCCCGATTACTATCAAGTGCAGCCGGAAACAAGCGTGGTTAAATTCCAGCGGATCGGTTACAAAACATTAGCATACCATCTCAAAGTTGGCGATGGTGAAGGGAACAAAAAACTGCTGCTGGGCAAGTTTGCTGCTTTCCCAATTCCCGATTCTCCATTTATAATTACTGATTTTGCTGACTGTTGCGTGCAAGTTTTAGCGCTGGGAGAGGAAGCACAAACAGAATACGTTTTAGAGGAATCGCAACTGCAAGCAATCATTGAATTGAGTAAAAAAGCGATCGCAGAATTTGACTCAGATTTAATTTTAGAGTGGACGCTAAACCAGACAGGAAACAGCGGCGAACCCCAGTTTTATTTCACTCAAGTTCGTCTTGTGAAAGCGGAAAAAGTCGCGCCGATAGAGGAAAATTCGATCGCCCTCCCGCAGCCAAACTCGATCGCCCCAGCCCGAACTCCTGCCATACTCAGAGGTGTGGCAGCAGCATCAGGAAAAGCCGAAGCAATTGCCCAAGTTATGACTAATTCCCACCCAGAAAACGCGGAATTCTTAGCCGGAGGCATTTTAGTAGCCCGGACAATCGATCCGAATTGGCTGCCTTGGCTGAAGGTTGCTGCTGGGGTGGTTGCGGAACAAGGAGGTATGACAGGCCACGGCGCCATTTTAGCGAGAGAATTGGGGATTCCCGCCGTTGTGGGAGTTACTGGGGCCACGCGGGTGATCGCCTCGGGCGATTCGGTTTTGGTAGACGGCGATAGCGGAGAAGTTTTTGCCCTCGCCCCACCCGATGCGATCGACACAGGAGACAGCCGCCAACTTCGGAACACAGCAAAAAAGGCAGATATATACAGTACAGCAGCCAAAATGTCAATAGCCAAGCACCAATCTTCTACCTCTGATCGATCGCCCAATTCCGGGCCTAAATCTCGACAATCTGAGTCTACTCAATATATTTGGGGCCCACCAACGGCAACTCAACTGCTAGTTAATGTCAGCCAAACAAGTTCGATTGACCGCCTCAAAAATCTGCCAATAGACGGTATCGGATTGCTGCGATCGGAATTGATGGCCTTAGAAGCTTTGGACTGTCAAAACCCCAAAGTTTGGCTACAAGACGGCCGCCAATCGGAATTTGTCGATCGCATGGCGGATTGTCTGAGTTTATTTGCTGCTGCCGTTTCGCCCCGGCCAATATTTTATCGATCTTTCGATTTACGCGAGTCAGGCGCCCACGGCAGTTTCAGTTATACCTTTGAACCGGAATTATTTGATTTGGAACTCTGCGTACTTCAAAAAGTCGGCGAGTCAGGCCATACCAATGTTAATTTAATTTTACCTTTCGTGCGCTCGGTTGACGAGTTTATATACTGCCGCCAGCGCTTAGAAACAGTTTGGAAAAACCGCTCAACCGAGTTTCAAATGTGGATTATGGCGGAAGTTCCTTCGGTGTTATTTTTATTGCCAGATTACGTAAAAGCCGGAGTTCAAGGAGTTTCTATAGGTACTAACGATTTAACCCAATTGCTGTTAGGAATTAACCGCCACTCCGACCAGGTAGCAGGTGCTTTCAACGGGCGCAATCAAGCAGTGATGAGGGCGATCGAACAATTAATCAAACAAGCCAGGGCCGCCGGCATTCCTTGCTCAATCTGTGGCGACGCTCCAGCATTGTATCCCGATACAGTTGAATCCTTCGTGCGGTGGGGAATTTCGTCTATTTCGGTCAATGTCGATGCTGCAGAACAAACTTCCAGGGCGATCGTCCGCGCCGAACAGCGCCTACTCCTAGAAGCCGCTCGATCGATAATTAACAATTAACAACTCCGGGACGCACTTGACCCCAGAAATCCGGTGTCTGAGTAGATATAGCAACCGCGCCCGACGGTGAGGACGTTATTAATTGCTCAAACATGAGCTCTTATATTGCTTCTTCCTTCTTTTTCCTTCCGCTATCAAAAGATTTGATTTTAAAGCTAGGATAGAAATATCACCAACTCTTGACCCAGAGGTACAAACCGTGAAATCAAAAATTATTGCAACCGCAGCAATACTTGCCGGCCTAGCCTTTCTGCATCCTCACCCAGCATTATCTCAACCTGCAACTGACGGTGGCCAAAAACCCGGCTTCTGGCAACCTCAAGCGCAGGTTGACAATACTCGCAACATTACCCTCAGACTGTTAAATGAAACGGGCTTGAACCTAGAATACGGTGAATCAGGTGGCAGCTTGTCATCCTTGCCAGTCGGAACCAGCAAAAACATCATTGTTCGTATCAGCAATCGCACCGGCGACATTGCCAATATTCCGATTAATGCCACAGCAGGAACCACAACTTTGAAATACGACTATAACGTTGACTCGCAGACAAACCTTGTGACGATTCGCATCACCAGATCAGACGGCAGCACTCGGCAAGACCGATCAGTTTATATTGATGAAAAAGGGCGAGTTTACTCTTTCTAAAACTGCGGCTCATCAACCCGGTTTCTCCTGATAAATCTTGGTTTTAGCAGCGAGGTATCGGGGAAGAAATCGGGTTTCTAGACTAGCGTTCATAAATTCTGTCTTTCTCAAAAAGTTATGAATCAAATGCAGCCCACAAAGAATCGATGTTTTTGTGCAGCGGATTTGACATTGCATCCCCAAAATCAACTGCTGTTTGCAATTCGGCGCTACTGGCGCACTGGTGCATCAGGTGAGTTCCGAGAGGATGTCAACCGCCGCATCGCGGACTAATATCCGTCGTTTTTCTTGATACGTGCGCCTCGATTTCCCTCTTCTTTCGGTTTAGCTTTGTTCACTCGCAAGGGGCGTCCCATCCACTCTGCACCCTCTAATTCGGCAATTGCAGCGTCTTCTTGGGCATCCTCCATCATCTCAACAAATGCAAAACCGCGCATCCGACCGGTTTCCCTGTCGGTAGGCAAGACAACTCGCTTGACTGTGCCGTATTCTGCAAATACTGCTTTCAGGTCTTCTTCGGTGGCGCGGTAAGACAGATTTCCAATGTAGATAGTCATGTCGATCGAACTGAACTTGTTGTGCTATACATAATAACCTTTTAATTTAACTGTCAAGTGCTATCTAGCATACAACTGGGCGATCGACTCTGACTAAGCTGTGGAGCATTTAAACCAGTAACGAGGCTTGTATGGTGCGTCAATCGATTTGAGATTTGAGATTTGAGATTTTAGAGGCGGCCCCCACGGATAAATGCGGGGGCTTAAGGATTTTCGATTTGAGATTTGGGATTGATTCCACGGATAAATCACGTGGCGGGTACCACCTTTGAAATTCGTGGTTATGAGTGAACACTTACGCGCTTATGCGGGAAACACTTCTGTAGTGACGCACCCTACTATCGTCTGTTAAATGCCGAACAGCTTATACACATCTATACAGCCCTTTGAGGAAACCTACTTCACATCTCCCCAACCCTTTCCTAAACGGGGAGATGTCACCTTCAATCCTTGGACCCAATTTGGAATTGCCAAGGGGAAATGAGGAATGGAAAAAATTTTCTCTCCATCTCCTTAATCCCCAGTTTAGGATATTACTTTTCTCAATTAAACTAAGGATTTGAGATTTAAAGCCGCTTTGTTAAGTGTTTGAGTGCCAACTCGACTTTGGGTAATACCGCTGGCTGTTTCCGTTGCTCCTTTATTCAGAACATTCATCGCATCTACCACTTGCTCAATAGCGATCGCCTGCTGTTTGGTATTCAGATAAATTTGCTGACTGCTGACAACAACACTGTTAATAGCATTAGCAACATTGTTAAAATTATCCGCCGTACCTTCAGTCATTTTCAGGCTATTATCTAAAGTTTTCTTGCCCTCATCTGTTACCATCACTGTTTTATTAATGGAATTCTTAATACTGTTTATCAAATCACTAATCTGATCCGACGATTTTTTGCTTTGATCTGCCAGTCGGCGAATTTCCGTCGCCACCACCCCAAACCCCTTTCCTTGTTCTCCCGTGCGTACTGCTTCCACTGTAGCGTTAATCGCCAGCATATTAGTTTGATTAGCCAAATCGCTAACTAAATTGGTAATATTAGCAATCTGATTGGTTTGCTGGCTCAAATTTAAAACTTGATCGGCGATCGCTCCGACTTTTTCCGTCAAACTCAACATTCCCTGCTGGGTTTTATTTACTACTTTACTGCCTTCGGCGGCCATATTTAAGACATTACTGGCATTTTCAAGGGCTGATTGGGCTTGCATAGCTGATTGCCTTGATGATGCGCCCAATTCATCCATTGTGGTAGTTGTTTGATTAACAGAAGCAGCTTGTTGTACAGCAATACGTTCCTGTTGCTCAATTGTAGCAGCGATCTCGGTAGAAGAACTGACAATCATATTAATAATACCTTTCAGCGCTTTATCTAAAGGTTTGGCGATCGCTATGCTTAAAGCTATTGCTAAAATAATCGCTATTAGCGGCCCAACGGTCATCCCCAATAATACAGCTAATTGAGTCTTCCTACTATCATTTTGTGCGTTTTTATAAGCTTCGTCGGCTTGCTTTCTGTTGGATTCAACTACTGCCAAAGTGGCTTTTTCTGAATTTATAAATTTAAGGCGAATTACCTTAGATTGCTCACTAAGTTTATTCAAGAGGTTACTAGCTGTCTTGGCTCTTGCCATTTCTGGCGACTTACTTTTACCTTGATTAATTAGGTTTAGCTGCAAAGCCAAAGGATTCACAATCCCCACTTTTTCAAATTCCTGATTAATTCGCAGGAGTTCTTGATCTTCCTGCTGCCACTCCTCCCAATATCTAAGCATTTGTTGATAGAGTGCATCTTCCTCTGAGGTACGTGGAATGACTTCGTATGCTTTAAACCCATCTTTAATCTGCTGCCAAGCCTTGTCCATTCTGTTTAATGCTTCTTGCCGTTCTGCTTGAGTGAGTGCGGAATTAATTAGCGCTCTCTCTGATGACTCAATCTGGGTTTGTCCTTCGTTAATTTTCCATAATCCTTCAATACTCGGCAAGTTATTTTTACCTATAGTACCTAGGTGCTGACTGAGATTAGATGTTGAGTTCCATCCTACCCAAGCTACTAAAAATACTAAAAATCCCATCATCAGAAATGCGCCGATAAGTCTGGTTTGTAAAGTCATTTTTCTAAACATACTATTTCTGCTTCCTTCTACTACAGTTATCCTCGCTGCAATCATGAACATATCTTGTATATTATAGCTTTTCTCAGGTAGATTAAGTACCTATTAGGATTTTACCTGGGAGATTTTACATTTTAAAATTAGTAATTAATTGATGAGTAACTCCTGATCCTGAAAGTCGCTATCGATTTTGGGTGACGACGCAGTTACGGTAGCTTTTTGGTTGTCATCATGCTGAATTCATTTTTATAAACCCCTTTAGTCTACAGGTTAAAACCGGGCGTTACACAAACCAAGCCTGCCGAAGCCAACTATAAAAACTGGTAGGATTATAATTAAGTTCGGAGTGCACAGATATAGGCTTTGTCAGACAGATGAGGTATCATATTGCTGACGCATTCATAAAGGTAAAATATAAAATATAGCAATCCTTGCAGGAGTCGTAAATTTTTGACCAGGAATTTCAAAGGTGATACCCGCCACGTGATTTATCCGTGGAATCAATCCCAAATCTCAAATCGAAAATCCTCAAGAAAGAGCATTTATCCGTGGGGTCGCCTCTAAAATCTAAAATCTAAAATCGATTGACCCCACCCCAACCCTACCCTTATCAAGGGGAGGGAGTAAGAAATTTACAAATGATGCGAGGATTGCTATATATAAGATAAATGAACTATAATTCGCTTAAGAGTCACAACATCACAAGAAGTGGAGGGGATGCCACATCCATTGACATCACTTTTGTTCACCAAGCATCGAAAACATCATACATTACTAGCAATGAAAGCTTATCTTGATTTTAGACAATAAATTATCGATATTGAGCATTCCCGAAGCAAGCTCACAAAAATCCATAGCTAACTGTTCTTTGGGAGTTCTCAGTTTTGTCACAAAAAAGCACTTAAACACGCTCCTAAAACCCAAAATATTGCTCAGCAAGCTAATTTATGCGCTCACGTAAAATTAAGGCAGAACAACTCATAATTTTAGCGCCGATTTAAAATAAAAATGCTCCCACTCTTGAATAACTTCATGATTAGCTCTATCAATAAAAGGTTGAAGGGCGAAAAATAAAACAAACAAACCTGTAAAAATATTTATCACAAGCACTATACATAACGGTCACGAAATTTATTCTATAAGTTAATTCAAGAAGGAAAATGATACAATTAAATTTGATATTTTTATGCTCTAGCAACATACCAAAACTCTGGGAAAATGCTTTGGTAGTGATGGATAATGGTCAGAGGAATAGAAAAAATCAGTAAATAAAGTAATCAAGAAAAAGGGCGAAAGTAATATACTTTTCGCCCCCTTCGCCAGATATATCATAAGCCTGAGAAGTCATGGTCAAAACTTAAAAATTTTTTCATTTTTATCAACACAACAAATTATCAATAATTAGGAAAGGTGATAGAGTTTGCATTTCGTCAACTTTCTAAGCAAGATATTTGGAACTGGTTTACACACTGCTGTTATTGTACTTCATGAATCTGAGAAAGGCTATAGGGGAATCGCTTGTGTCTGTGCAGACTTACTAGCGGGGACTGAGAAATTCAATCTAGCCAAATCTGGAAATCCCGTAAGGGAAAAACGCGAAAAGCCAAACTGTGAAGTTTGGAAGCCCACGCCATAACTGTAATCAGTTTGGCGTTGGGAGGATGTTACTGCTTTTCCTTAGTCGATCGAGATTGACTGAGGCCCGCTGCTTTTACCGTTGGTGGGTTCGGCTGGGGGAGTAGTGTAGGAAGTTGAACCAGCTTGCTCGTCGATCCAGCTTTTAACGGGATCTTCGTGAAGGTTGAGTCGAAGCAGGCCAGATAAAAATCCGCCCGCGAAGGCGATCGGCTGTTCGATCAATTCTTTCGCCATTGGGATGAGTTCGTCGAGGAACATTCAAGAGTCTCCTTGTGCTGCAGGGGTTCTACCTTAACTGTATCGTTTGTACTGCGATGCTGGCAGCGGCCTACAAAAAACCTTGTTGCCAGCGCTGAAGATGGGCGATCCTCTTCGAGGGCTTCGCTAACGGGCAATTTTTCGGCTAATGACTTACAATGCTAATCAAATTGCTGCAAAAATTTTATGTGCCGTTTGCTGGGCTACCTCGGAGAGCCGATTTTACTTGATGCTATTCTGTACAAGCCGGAACATTCCCTAATTGTGCAGAGTTACCAGCCCCGCGAAATGACTTCTGGCCTACTCAATGCTGACGGTTTTGGTATTGGTTGGTATCACCCACACCTAGATACTGACCCGTTTACCTATAAAAATGTACAGCCAATTTGGAGCGACATTAACCTTCCGAGTATCAGTCGATACGTTGAATCTGGATGCGCGATCGGATATGTTCGCAGTGCAACTTCAGGACAATCTGTAGATTTGAGCAACTGTCAGCCTTTTCAGAACGATCGCCTGCTGTTCGTACACAACGGCTTCGTGAAGAATTTTCGGCAAACTCTTTACAGACCAATTCGCGATCGGCTCAGCGATACGCTGTATCAATCAATTAACGGTACTACAGATTCTGAGCATATCTTCGGCTTGTTTGTCAATGAATTGACCGCCGGAAATCTGACCATACAAGCAGCTTTGCAAAACACGCTGACAATTTTGGCAGAGCTAGCAAACTTTCACCAAGTAGAATTTTCAGCTAATATAATTATCAGCGACGGACACCAGCTCGTTGCCTCTCGCTTTGCTTCCCAAAAAACCCCTCCTTCCCTCTATTGGCTGCGAGACGATTTAAATTTCCCGAATTCTGTCATTATTGCTTCTGAACCTTTATTTGCTGGCAATTGGCACGAGTGCCCAGTCCAGAGCATTATCAGTACCGGAGTAGAGCGTGATATCGAAATCTATCCAATCTTGTAGAGAGGCAATTTATCGCGATTTGCAGCAGTGTCGCAGCGGCACTTTTAAGCTATTTGCAGACATCGATTATGATACTTTTTGCCGTCAAGCTCATCCTGATTTCAGTCCAGTTGGCTGGCACTTAGGTCACATTGCTTATACTGAGGATTTGTGGCTGTTGCAACGATGTGCTGGCTTGGAACCTGTCTTTCCTCAGTATCACCAACTTTTTGCTGCTGATATTTTGCCGAAAAAACAACGGGTTTTTCTGCCCGCGTTACCTGAAGTTGAATTATATCTGGACGCGGTGAGAAAAAAGGTGTTAGATTATTTGGAAGTAGCGCCGATCGACGAGCAAGAACGTCTCTGGCGGTTTATTATTCAGCACGAAAGCCAGCACTGCGAAACTGTTGCTTTCGTGTTGCAAATGCAAAGGAAGAAGGAAGAAGGAAGAAGGAAGAAGGAAGAAGGAATATTAATGCCCAATGCCCAATGCCCAATGCCCAATGCCCAATGCCCAATTACCGATTCGGCGATTGAAATTCCGGTCGGAGAATTTTACATGGGAAGCGATGCTGCTGAGGCTTTGGATAATGAGCGATCGCGCCACCTGTGTTATTTAGAAGCATATTCGATCGATCGCTATCCCGTCACTTGCCGTCAATACCGAGATTTCATGGAATCCGGCGGCTATCAAAACCATGATTGGTGGTCAGCGGACGGCTGGAAATGGCTGCAAGGCGAAGCCGTCTCTCAACCGCTTTACTGGTCAGAAAATCAAGCTTTCAACAACCATCCAGTTTGCGGTGTTAGTTGGTACGAAGCCGAAGCTTACTGCAACTTTATCGGCAAGCGTTTGCCATCGGAAGCCCAATGGGAAAAAGCTGCGAGTTGGGATGCCACAAATCAAACATATCGCATCTATCCTTGGGGAGAAGAACAGCCAAGCGGCAGCCTGTGCAATCACGGCAATAATATTGCCAATACCTCACCAGTTGATGCCTTTCCCAAAGGAGCAAGCGCGATCGGCTGCTACGATATGTTAGGCAATGTTTGGGAGTGGACTGCTTCAACCTTTGACGCCTATCCGGGATTTGAAAGTTATCCTTACAGGGGATATTCTCAAGTTTATTTTGATGGAGAACACCGGGTTTTGAAAGGCGGGAGTTGGGCGACTTTTCCGCAGGCACTGCGATCGAGCTTTCGGAATTGGTACTATCCGGGCGTGCGGCAAATTATTGCTGGTTTTCGCTGCGCTAAGTAGTTGGCTAGTTCAGTTGACAGTTGACAGTTGACAGTTGACAGTTGATAGCGACCTCTACCTGGAAGCAAGAGGATTGGAGTAATGAATAGTCTTCTTTTAATTTCTCCCTACAAGGGAGAGGCTTTAAACCAATTCTTTCTGGTAATTATAACTACCCTCAAATTTGTTCATAGTGAAAAATTTGTTCATCGGACTTTGCCGATGAACAAATTCCTTAATACTTGCATTACAAAGCTTATTTGACGAACCTCAGATAAATGGCTGGAGAGGGAATTGGGAAAAAATTTGTTTGCGAAATGCCCAACTTTTGTCCATGTAACAAGCTCAAAGAAAACAAGTTTGGTTAAGGATTCAATAATTTTTGTGGATAAATTTTAAGTTTTAATTGTGGATGCGATCGCCATCTGGTGAGACAATACATAACTGAGAGTGGCCTGAAAAATCTGACTTGAGCGCGATATTTGGCAACGCGACTGCGTGGTATACCCATATGTGCATCTAAAAATTACTTTATGAAATCCCCAAGACTGTCCGACACGACCAACTCAGCCTCAACCAAAGAAAACCGGCTGCACTTAGAGCGGCTGGTGAGCGCTGCGGCGCCGACACCCGCAGAAATCAATGCTGGCAGCGATGCAGTTAGCGGGTTGACTCAAACCCCCAAATCCCTGCCTCCAAAGTATTTCTACGACGATCGCGGCTCGAACCTGTTTGAGTTGATTTGCCAGTTGCCGGAATACTACCTGACACGTACTGAGACGGCAATTTTGCAGGGGTGCGCGGGGGCGATCGCCAATTTAACGGGCCCCTGCGAAATCGTCGAACTCGGCAGCGGCAGTTCCACCAAAACTCGGATTCTCCTTGATGCTTACAGTCAACTGGAATATCCCCTGCACTATTTGCCGATCGACATCAGTCCTACTATCCTAGAAAGCAGCGCTTGTCAACTGTTGGCAGATTATCCGTCGCTCCACATTCACGGACTTGTCAGCACATACGAATTAGCCTTAGCGAAAATTGCACCGTCGCCGTTGCCAACCCGAATGATTTGCTTTCTCGGCAGTACCCTCGGCAATCTCAACGCTCAAGAATGCGATTTATTCTTCTCGCAAATAGTCGGTGCATTGCAGCCGGGAGAGTATTTTTTGCTGGGAATTGACTTGGACAAATCTAAGGATATTTTAGAGCCTGCCTACGATGACACTCAAGGAGTAACGGCAGCATTTAACTTGAATATGCTGCGACATTTAAATCGAAAATATGAGGGAAATTTTGATTTAGCACAGTTCGAGCATTGGGCTTTTTACAATCAAGAGGAATGTCAAATAGAAATGCACTTGAAAAGTAAAAAAGCGCAAACAGTGCAGTTGCGTTCTCTCAATTTAACGGTTGAATTTGCAGCGGGAGAAACTATCCGCAGCGAAATATCGCGCAAGTTTAATCTCAATACTGTAAAAAAAGAACTGTCGCAGCGTGGTTTAATGCCAGTGCAAGTTTGGACAGATCCAAATCAGTGGTTTGGCTTGATGCTTTGCCAGATGTCAGTTGTTAATTCCGCCTGGGAATGAATGAATTCCCAGGCTAATAGCTAAAGTCCTCTTAAGATGACTAAGGAGTTTAACAGGACTTACGCACTCTAGATGGTGTTGCAAGGCTTTGAGATTCTTCAGTTCCTTTGCAATGCTCAAGACTCAGAAGGACATAGTTACGTTGTTAATGCCTAAGTCCTATCTCAGTCCTCATAGCGAGGACTTTAGCTTTGAGGCAGGGAATGAATTCCCTGCCGGATTGGGGGTTTAACGTTTAACAAGTCAAATCAGGACTAAAGTCCTGACTACAAGCAAATTACCAATTAACAAATCGGCCGCTGTCCGGGTTTGACGGCGTGAATGTACTCGCTGCCCGACGTTGGCCATCCCCGCTTATAATAAGCTTCCTCCGGCTTCCCCCAGCCCAACTGCAACAAAATTTCTAGAAAATCCAACTTTTCCCACTTCGAGAGACTAGCCCATTCTGTGCGCTGGGCTATAGCCTCTACATCAACCGGCTCGATCGATCGAAAATCTTTGCCGCTGTTAATGCTTAAATACAAATCCATCCCCGCAGTTACCTGCTGCCAGAATTCCAACATAGCAATCTTAGCTGCCTTCAACGTAATCAAATCAACCGGTAGAGCTATTAATTCGTCATCCACTGCCGGATAGCGTAGAGTATTGCCTTTAACCGCGATTTCCCGCCAGACAATCCCAGAAACTTGATGTTCCCGCTGGTATTCGTGCACAGCCGCCTTAAAATTTTGATAAGCAGTGAACTTCTGAACTCCCTCAGATTTGAGAAAGCGGTCAATCACGGGGTTGCCTGTAGCAGGAGTTTCAGTCAAGTTGAGGCGCCGCCCATGCAAGCAGGCTTGGCGCTCTTCTTCGAGGATTTTAATGAGTTCCGCCGTGCTGTAGACCTTGGACATCTTTATTGAGGCAAAATCAAGATATTGGCTGATATTCGGCTGGTTTTCTCGACTAATCTTCGGTAAAGATAGTTTGGCTCTTCTGGGCAATATTCAGTTTTGCCGTTATTCTAACTTTTCTTGCTGCTTAATTCTAGTTTGACAGTTTACAGGCGTCGATCCGCGAAATCCCGACAGCCTCTTAAAAAAAGCAGTTAAGAGGCTACTGAATCACGAACTAGACTGGGAACTGCACCGCCGACGTACCTCGCGGGATTTTTCGCCAAAAACAAAGCCCCCTCGAAGGAGGGGGCAAAACTGATTTAGAGGTTTGGGAGTTTTATTTGATGGGTCGATCGAACAACCCGAAAAAAAAGCAGCATTCGCACCTGCCGTCAACTACCAAAACTCAAATTTTCAGTCTCAAAGTTTAGTAGCGTCCGCGTGAAGAGCGATCTTTGTCGCCCCAGCCGCCGCCACCCGATGAGCGTTTGTTGTCTTCGCGAGGTTTGGCTTTGTTGACTTTCAAGTCACGGCCCATCCACTCAGCACCGTCTAAAGCTGCGATGGCTGCTGCTTCTTCTGCCTCGCTTGCCATTTCCACAAAAGCAAAACCCCGCATCCTGCCTGTTTCCCGGTCCATTGGCACTTGGACGCGGCTTACAGTACCGTACTCGGCAAATACTTCGTTGAGGTCGTCTGATGTTACCTCATATGAAAGATTACCCACGTAAATCGACATAAAATCTCCAGAATCATTAGGGTGCAGAGACTTAGATTCGGAGAGACGCTTGTAAATAAACACCAACAAACTACGCAACCGAATTTAATTCTTGGAAAACCACTATAACATGAAGCCAGCAGAATCAGCAATTGGCTGTCATAGATTTTCAATTTTCGGTGCCGTCGGGCAATCGCCAACAGAAAGTATTCGTGATAACTGACATCTTACACTCTTGGCGTCCTCCACTTGGTTTCTTGCTGTGCGATCGACCTGGTATCTGAGATTTTTCGTCGCTGTTACCAGGTTGATTGGGTCTGATTGAGAACAGTGCCTGAGATTCAGTTATATCAGTTATAACTGAGATCAGGCACTGTTCTCCCTGGACAAGCCTCCTGCCGGTTCCACCAGAGATAAATGTTTTTAGCCCAGGATTAATCTTCCGACTCAATCTCCCCTCTTCCATCTCCCGTCTCTCATCGCATCCGATTTAGCGCCCGATAATGGCGGCTCCCAAATAATTATCAAAAGAGTTATTAGTCATATCTACGCGCATTTTATACATATAGCCTTTCTCAGAAAGATGAGGTACTCATGGGCATAGGGCATAGGGCATAGGCCTCCGTGGGCATAGGGCATACCTCACCACGCTTGAGAACCGCTATATATAGCAATCCTAAATAATTATGCAAATAATTTAGGATTGCTATAGTTTATTGCATCAGTCAGTAAGACAATCATAATTTTTGATATAAAATTTCCCTTTTATTCGTTTTTTAAGGCTTTCGATAGTTTCTCTATTTGCTCTTTCTCTGAGTTGATTCTATGCAGGCATTTTTACACTAATTGGATGAAGCTTGTTTGCGATTATACCGTCTTTAAATGCCTAAAAGCTTATGTCCTGGGAAAGATGCGATCGCACTCCTACCTCCCTAGCATTATAAAAGTTGAAAGCCCACAGTTCACAAGATTGTCTGGTACAGAGAGAAGCAAGCCTAGACAAACGAGCGTGAAGCAGTTACAGAGGATTTTAAATGGTTATAAACAGTTCGTTGACCCGGCCCTTGGCTGTCGTGACGGGTGCCTCTAACGGTATCGGTTACGAACTCGCCAAACAGTTCGCTCAAAACGGATTCGATCTCCTAGTCACCGCCACCGGAGCGAGCATCCATGAAGCGGCTCAAGCCTTTGAGGGGCTCGGTGCCAAAGTCGAGACAGTGGAGGCAGACCTCGCTACCTACGACGGTGTTGAGACGCTCTACAGCCAGATAAAAGCGACTAATCGGCCAGTGGGTGCGATCGCAATTAATGCCGGTGTCGGCGTCGGGGGGGACTTTGCCCGCGAGACAGACTTGAAAGACGAACTAAATCTGATTAACCTCAACGTTGTCTCGTCTGTGCATTTGGCTAAACTGGTAGTCAAGGATATGGTCGATCGCCGCCAGGGACGGATTCTATTCACTTCCTCCATTGCCGCCCTAATGCCGGGGCCATTCGAGGCAGTCTATGCAGCATCAAAAGCCTTCATCCACTCGTTTTCCGAAGGACTCCGCAATGAGTTAAAAGATAAAGGTGTAACTGTCACCTCGCTCATGCCCGGCCCAACCGATACTAACTTCTTCCATCGGGCGGGAATGGACGACACTAAGGCGGGCGCCGACAAAAAAGATGATCCAGCCGAGGTTGCCAAACAGGGATTTGAAGCTTTGATGGCCGGTAAGGACAACATCATTGCAGGTTCACTCAAGACAAAAATTCTCGCCAGCGCCAGCAAAGTTTTGCCTGATACCGTCAATGCCGAACTGCACAGTCAACTTACTGAACCGGGCTCTGCTAACAAATAATTTCCGCCCGTCTTACTATTCTTAAGTGCAGATTTCAAGAAAGTAAATATCGCAGATAATGGCAAGGTCGCTGCCGATAAAAGCGTCTTTACTTCTCCCAGTAGTGACGATTTAGCACTGTTTTCTCATGCGTTCATCGATAGCATTATGCAGCATCGGCCTTGGATGCGAACTGAGGAATAAATGGTTCCCGCCTAAGTAATTTAGTGCAGCACATTTATGCAAATTCATCATCTCAATTGTGGCTGTATGTGTCCCATTGGAGGGGCGCTTTTCGATGGCTTTAGTCGCGGTCTGACGGCTCACCTCGTCTGCCACTGTCTGCTTGTTGAAACGAATCAGGGACTGGTTCTGATTGATACCGGCTTCGGATTGCGCGATATCAAGTCGCCTTACTCTCGGCTCAGCCCGTTTTTCGTTTATTTTAATAACATCCAGTTCGATCGCAAGTACACGGCAATCCATCAAATTGAACAGCTCGGATTTTCACCAAGCGATGTGCGCCATATTGTGCTAACCCACCTCGATTTCGATCATGCCGGTGGTCTAGAGGATTTCCCTGAAGCAACCGTACACGTCATGCAGGCTGAAATCGATGCCGCACAGGATCGGCATGGTTTCATCACAAAAAGGCGCTATCGTCCGGGGCAGTGGGATGAAGTCAAACGGTGGAAATACTATTCGGCGGGTGGCGAACCTTGGTTCGGTTTTGAAGCAGTCCGCGACCTCGACGGGTTGCCGCCGGAAATTTTGCTAATCCCGTTGGTGGGGCACACGCGCGGTCATGCTGGCATTGCCATTGATACACCCGACGGCTGGCTTCTGCACGCAGGCGATGCCTATTTCTACCGACACGAGATGGATGCCGCTAACCGACGCTGCACGCCCGGTCTGCGCGCCTACCAATGGATGATGGAGGTCGATCGCAAGGCTAGGTTGCTCAATCAAGGTCGGCTGCACGAATTATCGGTGCAGCATAGTAAAGATGTGCGCCTGTTTTGCAGTCATGATGCTATTGAGTTAAAAGCCTTTGCTGACGAGTCTAGGAGTTCTTAAAACTAGAAATTTCCTCCTTAGTTCGGAATTGCTTTTGCCCGATCGCGAATTGACAAATAACCTAAATTAAGCCAAAACGCTCCTCGATCGAGCGTTACCCGGTAAACCTCCGCTATCCACTGCTCGCACCAGTTTAAATACTCATCTAACACTAAGGATTTTTCGTACTCTTTGCCGATGTTATAAGGCGGGCTGGTAACGGTTAAATCTACAAATTGATCGGGCAGCAGCTTCAATGCCTCCAAACAATCCATGTGATAAATTAAACAATTAGGAGCTTGGAAGTACGGTTTACCTAAAATATTCGCGCTCTCAGTCAAGCTCATGAAATATTGGGGAGAGATTTTGTTGACAAGATGCAATAATTATAGTAAGTGACTTTAGAAAGATTGTCAAACTCATCTGGACTGGGAATCGCCCTGTCGGAAACAAAAGGTTACAATCACAAATAGATTCTATTTCCATAACATTACTGTTTATAGCTTGAACTTCTCAGTGCCAAATAACAACTCCTCAACTCAATCCTTTCAATTTGACTCAA
Source organism: Microcoleus sp. BR0-C5 (assembly GCF_036705045.1). Taxonomy (NCBI): domain Bacteria; kingdom Bacillati; phylum Cyanobacteriota; class Cyanophyceae; order Oscillatoriales; family Microcoleaceae; genus Microcoleus; species Microcoleus sp. BR0-C5. The sequence continues at coordinate 14,958 of NZ_JAUBTR010000001.1, read as the reverse complement.
TTGACAGCGCCCTCGCAGACCTCAAAGCAGGTCGCCCCCTGGTAGTAGTCGATGACGAAAATCGCGAAAACGAAGGCGACGTGATTTGTGCTGCCCAATTCGCCACCCCCGACAACATCAATTTTATGGCCGTGAACGCCCGGGGGTTAATTTGTCTGGCATTGAGTGGCGAAAGGCTCGATCGCCTGGAACTGCCCCTGATGGTCAGCAAAAACACCGACAACAATCAAACTGCCTTCACCGTCAGCATCGATGCAGTCAACGGCGTCAGTACCGGTATCTCCGCCGAAGACCGGGCGCGCACCATCCAAGTAGCCATCCACCCGGACACCAAACCTCAAGACTTGCGCCGTCCCGGTCACATTTTCCCCCTGCGGGCGATCGACGGTGGCGTCCTCAAACGCGCCGGTCACACCGAAGCTTCGGTTGACCTCGCCAGACTCGCTGGCCTGTATCCCAGCGGCGTCATCTGCGAAATTCAAAACCCCGACGGTTCGATGGCGAGGTTGCCCGAATTAATCGAGTACGCCAAAACCCACAACCTTAAAATAATCAGTATTGCTGACTTAATTAGCTACCGACTTAAGCACGATCGATTCGTCCGCCGCGAAACCGTCGCCAAATTGCCCACTCAATTCGGCGAGTTTATGATTTACGCCTACCGGGACACCCAAGACAACTCAGAACACGTTGCTATTGTCAAGGGCGACCCGGCAGAATTTAAAGACAAACCCGTGATGGTGCGGGTGCATTCCGAATGCCTGACCGGCGATGCTTTGGGTTCCCTGCGCTGCGACTGCCGGATGCAACTGCAAGCGGCACTGAAAATGATCGAAAATGTCGGTTCTGGCGTCATCGTTTACTTGCGCCAAGAAGGTCGGGGCATTGGATTGGTAAATAAACTAAAAGCTTACTCGCTGCAAGATTTGGGATTCGATACAGTCGAAGCCAACGAACGGTTGGGATTTCCCGCCGACTTGCGGAACTACGGCGTCGGAGCACAAATGCTCAACGATTTGGGAGTTCAAAAAATTCGGTTGATTACCAACAACCCGCGCAAAATTGCAGGGTTGAAAGGTTACGGCATTGAAGTAGCCGATCGCGTCCCCTTACTAATTGAAGCCACAGATTACAACTCAATCTATCTGGCAACAAAAGCCGAAAAACTCGGTCATATGCTACTGCAAACTTATTTAGTAACAGTGGCGATTCAGTGGAACGAAAAAGCAGAAGGAAAAGAGGAAGATTCTGCTATTCAAAATCGGTACGAACACCTCGAAAAACTGCGGCATTTGGCGGCTAACCAGCACTTGCTGCTGCAAGAAGAAGCGCGGCCAGTGGGCATAGCGCTTTTCGGAGAAGGCTCCCTCATCGTTCACCTCGGCTTCGATCAAGCCGGACTCGCAGCCCCCGACTGGTACTCGGATGTAAACCATCCTTACGTCAAGGCGATCGGCAAAATTCTGGGTGAAATCAGCACAGAGCCGAATTTGCAAACATTAGAAGTAATGGTTTCCTCCGGTGGAGATCCGCTCAAAACCCTGCAAGTCCAGCTCGATCGCGAAACCTTCCCCCTCGAACAAGTTGCGTCCGTGTGCGCCAAGCTTCAACCTCAAAAAATTTATAGTTTTGCTCCTATTCCCGATTCAGCCATCGGAATGTCAAGCTAGGTTCAGCATTAAAGAGAGCGAATTTGACATGGAAATGAACGTTGGTGACTTTCTGCACCGGCTCGACCTCAGGGGACAAGCGCTTAAAGGCACCAACCTCGGCGGTGCGGAACTCCGGGGAGCAAACCTCAGAGGCACCGACCTCCGAGAAACCAACCTCAGCAACGCTATTCTCAGGTATGCAGACCTGATCGAAGCCGACCTTACCGGGGCCAATCTCAGCGGGGCGGATTTAGGTGAATCATTTCTCAATTTAGCTAACCTCACTAGAGCGGATTTGACCGGTGCTGTCCTCCGAGAAGCTACTCTCGTAGGAGCCGAACTCACGGGCGCCAACCTCAAACAAGCAAGTTTGATCAAGGCTAATTTAGTAGGAGCAAATCTCCACGAAGCCAACTTAACCAGAGCCAACCTTAGCGGTGCAGATTTGCGCGGTTCTCAGTTAAGCGGTGCCATTTTAGACAAGGCCGTATACAACAACCGGACTATCTTTCCCGAAGATATTGATCCGGGTGCAATGGGAGCATTTTTGCTAGCTCCCAATGCTTCGCTCCCTGGCTTAAATCTGGCTAGGGTAGATTTGACCGAAGCCGATTTAAAAGGAGCCGATTTGCGGCGGACAAACTTATACAAAGCTATTTTATTTGGCGCCAAACTCGATCGGGCAAACTTAGCAGGAGCCAACCTCAGCGCAGCGGACTTGAGGGAAGCTAGTTTGAGCAGCACGATTTTGGAGAAAGCTGTTTACAGCAACAAGACTTTGTTTTCAGAAGGTATCGACCCCAGTCTGGGCGGAGCTTATTTAATTGCTCCCAATGTATCGCTGCAAGGGGTAAATTTAACCGGAGCCGACTTAAACGGGTCAGATTTAAGCGGAGCTAATTTGAGCGCTTCTAACTTAACTTCGGTCAATCTCAAAAATGTAGACCTCAGCAGAGCTAGCTTAAAAAAAGCTTACCTCAAAGGTGCAAACTTGGAGCAAACAGATTTGAGAGGAGCCGATTTAAGCGGCGCAATTTTACACCAAGTAAACTTGAGTTCTGCTGACCTTCGGGGTGTAGACTTAACAAGGGCTGACCTCAGCGGCGCTAATTTAAGCGATGCCGATTTGAGGGAGACAGATTTCACCGGAGCTACTTTGCTGTTCGCTAACTTGAGCGGGGCCGACTTGAGAGGTGTAGACTTGACAAAAGCTAACCTCAGCGGCGCTAAGTTAAACGAAGCTGATCTCCGAAAAGCAGATTTGATGAGAGTAAATTTGGAGGGAGCAGATTTAACTGAGGCCGACTTGAGCGATGCTCATTTATTCCGAGTTAATCTCAGAGGTGCTAACCTGAAAGGTACTAACTTCAAAGGCGCAAGTTTAAAAGGGGTATTTTTGACTGACGCTTATTTGAGCGAAACGGATTTGACCGATCTAGAGCTGAGTCCGAGTTTTTTTGAATTGCCGCTAGAATCGGAATGGTAATTAGTTGACTGTTAACAATCAAAAATCTACAATCAAAACTCGCCCAGCGAAAATTGGTCGATTATTAACAATCTAAAATCTAAAATCTAAAATCTAAAATGGATCGACCGTTAGGCTCTGTTATTCAAGGTTCCCTGAGCAAGGGATTAGAAGTGCGACTGCACGCCGATGTTTCGGTGGAAGATATGAGGGTGGGGAAATTTCTAGTAGTGCGGGGGGTGCGATCGCACTTTTTCTGTATGCTCACCGACGTGTCTCTCGGAACTTCCAGCGCTCGCATTTTATCGAATCCTCCCAATCCCGACGACGATTTTCTGCTCGCAGTGCTAGCCGGTAGCAGCACCTACGGTACGATCGAACTGTCGCCGATGTTGATGTTGACTGCTGAACGAGAAAAACAGCAGGCAATTTTCGACCCGAGGAAAAACGGCGGAGTTCGCGAGAACAAGCTGGCTTTAGGAAATTTGGCTTCTTTTGAGTCACAAAGCGGTGCGGATATTGAGTTGCTGCCGGTCAAAACTATTCCCAGCCACTTTTCCCAGGTGTTTGATGCCAAAGAAACTGATTTTCGGGCAGTTTTTGGCTGGGAAGATGACCCGTACCGCCGCAATTTTGCGATCGGCAAACCGATTGACATGGACGTTGCTGTGTGCTTGGATTTAGACCGATTTGTGGAACGCAGCAACGGAGTTTTTGGCAAGTCGGGAACGGGAAAATCTTTTCTGACGCGCTTGCTATTGTCGGGAATTATTCGCAAGCAGGCTGCTGTTAATTTAATTTTTGATATGCACTCGGAGTACGGGTGGGAAGCTGTTTCGGAAGGGAAACAGTTCAGCACTGTTAAAGGTTTGCGGCAGTTGTTTCCCGATAAAATGCAGATTTATACCCTCGATCCAGAATCGACAAAACGCCGGGGAGTCCGCGATGCTCAAGAGTTGTTTTTGAGTTTCGATCAAATTGAAGTCGAAGACATCGCGCTGGTGCAGCGCGAGTTAAATTTGTCGGAAGCTAGTATCGAAAATGCGATTATTTTGCGAAATGAGTTGGGAAGTGGTTGGATCAACAAGTTGCTGGAAATGACCAACGAAGATATCCAAATGTTTTGCGAAGAAAAGCGCGGAAATAAGTCTTCGATTATGGCTTTGCAGCGGAAATTAGAGCGACTGAATGATTTGAAATACATTCGTAAACGCTGTCCGAAAAATTATGTAACTGAAGTTTTGCAGTGTTTGGATGGTGGCAAAAATGTAGTAATTGAGTTCGGTTCGCACTCGGATTTGCTGTCGTATATGTTAGCAGCAAACGTAATTACTCGCCGCATTCACCAAGCTTACGTGCGGAAAGCGGAGAAGTTTTTGCAGAGCAAAAATCCGTGCGATCGCCCGCAGCCCTTGGTGATTACCATAGAGGAAGCTCACCGCTTTCTCGATCCGGCGATCGTGCGATCGACTATTTTCGGTACAATTGCCAGAGAAATGCGAAAATACTTCGTAACCCTGCTGATTGTAGACCAGCGTCCCTCCGGCATCGACGCCGAAGTCATGTCGCAAGTCGGCACCCGGATCACAGCTTTGCTAAACGACGATAAAGACATCGATGCTATTTTTACCGGCGTTTCAGGAGGGCAGAGTTTGCGTTCAGTTTTGGCAAAACTCGACTCCAAACAGCAAGCATTAGTTTTGGGACACGCCGTACCCATGCCCGTAGTCGTGCAAACTCGCCCTTACGACGAGCAATTCTACAGAGAAATCGGGGATATTGACTGGCAAGAAATGCCCGACGAACAAGTATTTGCAGAATCTGAAGCTGCCAAAATGGATTTGGGATTTTAGATTGACAACTGCTAGATTCATTACAGAACTTAGGCAAATGTTACTGTAAATTAATCGTTGAAAAAAATAGGCGATCGCTGGCAATGACAGAAATATCAGATTTTTGCCTCAGTTATAAACGAAAAAGTGCGATCGAACTTCAAAACAATTAGCCCCTAGCTTTGAGTCAGAAGCTTTTCCCCTTTCACCCCCTCACCCCTCATCCCTAACGGCCCAAAATTTGCTTAAGCTTAAACATGATGGAGATGATGGAGCCTAGGGGCACAATGAAAGTCAAACAGGGCAACAGCCAGCCTTTATACACCTTGTCGTTACTCGTAGCAGAATTTTATTAGCATATTTAAATCAAAATGTCAATAAATATTTTAAACAGTTACTCGCATCTAATACGGCGATCGAGTTCGGTTATCTCGCATCCCACCATCTAGGCAGCGAGAAAATTTCAAGCGATGATGGAACAGAGAGCAAAACAAAGCCCTCGAATTGCATGAGTCTGTTTGCATGAGTATTGTGAAGTTGAGTTGCAGTTAAAACGAACAGGGAATTCAAAACCTTAAGGAAAAATGTAGAATCTTGACCTTAAGACAGAGGTTTTTACCCTTTACGATCCTCAAAATTGGGAATAATATTGAGAAAACTAAACTCTTACTCCACTTCGCCTTGAACTAGCCGTTAAAGCTAGCGAGCTACCGAAAATCGACGGGGATTACTGGAAAATCAAGCACAAAAGTAATCCCAAACAAAAAGCTTCTACCGATCGTCACCGATAAACAAGAGGGGAAACATCCCCTTTGTCGCAGTCTTTATCCCACTTGTAAAAGTGGGACAGGGTATCACCAACTTTTTATCTGTTGTTACAAGGAGTGCAATACTCACCCATGTCCACCACAACCCCCAAAAACAAAACAGTGAAAGCCGATCGCATGGGCAGCCGGCCATACTCCTCAACGGATACGGTTCGTACCTATCTGCACGAGATCGGTCGCGTACCCCTGCTAACCCGAGAAGAAGAAATTGTTTTCGGGAAGCAGGTGCAGCAAATGATGAAATTAATCGAAGCAAAACAAGCACTTGCTAAAGAATGGCAGCGGGATCTGACGAATCAAGAGTGGGCCGCCGAAATGGAGTTGACCGAACCTGAACTTAGCCGGATCTTACAAATAGGGCGGCGGGCAAAGCAAAAGATGATTGAAGCGAATTTGCGGCTAGTAGTGGCGATCGCCAAAAAATACCAGAAACGCAATATGGAATTCTTGGATTTAATTCAAGAAGGCACCCTCGGTTTAGAACGAGGAGTCGAAAAATTTGACCCGATGCGGGGATACAAATTTTCTACCTATGCCTACTGGTGGATTCGGCAAGCAATTACCCGCGCGATCGCCCAACACGCCCGCACCATTCGATTGCCAATTCACATCACCGAAAAACTCAACAAAATCAAAAAAGTGCAGCGGGAACTCACGCAGCAGTTGGGTCGATCTCCCTCCCCTGGGGAAATTGCCGCAGCCTTGGAACTGCACCCTTCCCAAATTCGGGAATACCTGCTGATGGCAAGACATCCAGTTTCTTTGGACTTGCGGGTAGGAGACAACCAAGATACCGAACTGCAAGAACTATTAGAAGACGAAACTGCATCTCCAGACAACTACATTACCTCGGAATTGCTGCGGCAAGACCTCGATACTTTGATATCAGAACTTACCCCCCAGCAGCGAGATGTAATAATTCTGCGCTTCGGTTTGGAAGACGGCACCGAAATGTCTCTGGCGAAAGTCGGAGAACGGTTAAATCTCAGCCGGGAACGGGTGCGGCAGCTAGAACATCAAGCCCTTGCCCACCTGCGCCGCCGCCAATCTCAAGTCCGAGAATACTTGGCGAGTTAGTCACTAAAAAAGTTGAGATTTTTCCCAAAATCTCAACTTTTTTTTCGTGTGGGCGCTGCTGGGAAGGATACTTTTATACCAGTTCAAAAAAAGAATGCAACTGTAGGCCTGTGCTCCAAACCCTTATGGAATAGGTCACGCCAAATTATTCAACTCTTTAATCTAAAATCTAAAATCTAAAATGGTATCATTTGACCGAAAGCATCCAGGATACCCGCCACGTGATTCATTCGTCCAGAAATAAAAAACTTGTATCCGAGAAACTTGCCGAACGTATTTATCCGTGAGGTCAATGGTTCAATCTAAAATCTAAAATCTAAAATCTAAAATCGATTGACGGGTCGATCGCCAGATCGGGGCGGAGGCAAAATTTGTCAAAACAAATCTTAGATTTAACTTCAGGAACCGGGCGGGCGATCGTTCATTCAAGTTAATAGCCAACATTAAGCCAAATACCCGGTTTCTCTACAATCTTTGTGAAACTGGTACAAGAGGCGCTTGGAACCAGCTATTTTAAATTTTGGGGTCTGGAGTGGTTTTGACTTATTTGATATTGACAGGAAGTTTAGAAGCGATCGCGATCGTGCTTGCTCTCTCGCCCGGTAACTTCAGCATCGCATTCCCCGCACACCGGGCACACGACTCGGACATCAAATCCGGCGTTTTTAGCTCGCAATCCCCGCCAACTCCTGGGCCAGATACAGCTAGCACAGGTTTAGCAGATGGCATTTACCTCTACGGCCAGTCGAGCCAGCCAGAGGAACTTAAACAAGAATATTTTGTATTTGAAATGCGGCAGAGTAAGGTAGTCGGGGCTTTTTACCTGCCTCGGTCTGCTTTTTACTGTTTTTACGGCACGGGCGAGCTAACTCAGTTAAATTTAACAGTAGTGGACACTTACGACGGCAGTCGCTCTCCCTACTCCGTAAACCTAGAACAGTATTACCCAATTTCCACCATCAGCCAGAACGATCGGCGCATCTTGGGTATTTGCAAAGAATCTCACAAACAGCAGGTGTGGGAAAAGTAGGAAACACGCGCTGCGTCACCAGTCAATCGATTTTAGACTTTAGATTTTAGATTTTAGATTTTAGAATTGAAGAAAGCAACCCCACTGATACATCGGGGGCGCCCGGATCAAATTGCTTTCGGTCAGGGTTCAGGAAACAGTAGTAAAATTGCTCCTGAGTTGAGAATTGCGGACGGACACCACACACATGGCAAGATGAAACTGCGTCGGAAAACACTATCGATCATTGGCATTACTATCGCTGGATTGACTGGCATTCTGTATGTCGCCTCCTCAAGCATCCTCTTGGGCAGCCTGATCAAAGCAGAGGAACAAGAAGCCACACAGGTGGTCAAGGGAGTGCTCAGCGTGTTCGGGCAAACCGCAGATGACTTCAACTCTCGTTTTGCCGACTGGTCGGCCTGGGACGACACCTACGATTTTATCCAAAACCGCAACTCAGAATTCATTGCCTCCAATTTAATTCCAGAAGGGCTCGCTAATGTAAGAGTTAATATAGCCGTATTTGTCAATACTTCTGGCAAAATAGTTTACGGTACAGGTTTAGACAGCGAAAAGCTGAAATTAACGCCTGTTCCAGAAGCATTAAAACAGCATATTTCTCTCAGCGACCCGCTGTTGCAACACCCGAACGCCAAAAGCAGCATCGCTGGTATCTTGCTGCTACCGTCAGGGCCAATACTGATTACTTCCCGGCCAATTCTCACGACTAAAAGCACCGGCCCGATCCGAGGTACGGTGATATTCGGGCGCAATTTGGATGCTGCGGGGATTGCAAAGGTTTCTAAAATTACTCGCTTGCCGCTAATCGTACACAGCGTGAATGAGGCTCGGTTGCCTGCAGACTTTCAGAAAGCGCGGGAGAAACTGTCGGAAAAAAAACCGATTTTGGTGCGTCCTTTAAGCGAAGAGTCGATCGCGGGTTACGCCCTGATCCGCGATATTTACAACCAACCTGCGCTGCTATTGCGGGTGGATATTCCCAGAGAAATATATCGGCAAGGTCAAATTAGTTTGCTGTACCTGCTGGTGTCTGTAGCGTTAGCGGGAATTGGGTTGATCGGCTGCACTCTGCTACTGCTAGAGCGTCTGGTACTGTCTCGGTTGAGCGGTTTAGCGAAAGCAGTGAACCACGTCAGCAGCAGCCAAGACCTCTCGGTGCGACTGCCGGTGACGGGCGAAGACGAGTTGTCCGACCTTGCCCATACTATCAACGGAATGTTGAGTGCGATCGCGATCGCCGACAGCGAACAACTTGAGGAAAAAGCCCGCTACAGAGCCGTCGTGGAACAAGCTACAGATTGCATTTTCCTGTGGGACGCTCAAACCAAACGCCTTTTGGAAGCCAATACAGCGTTTAGAAACTTGCTCGATTACAGTCTTGATGTGATTTCGCAACTGACTATTTACGATATCATCGCTTACTCTAAAGACCTAATTGACAACAATATCGAGTTGCTGCTGACGGACAAACAATTCAGAATTGGCGAAGTTCTCTACCGCCGCCGAGACGGTTCCTGCGTGGATGTAGAAGTGAGCGGGAGCGTGATTTCCTACGGCGGCCGCGAGATTATTTGCACGGTTGTCCGCGACATTACCGAGCGCAAACAAGCAGAAGCAGAACTGCGAGCCTCGGAAGAACGCTATAGACTTTTGTTTAAAAATAACCCCCATCCGATGTGGGTTTACGATTTAGAAACTCTGGAATTTATAGCCGTCAATCAGGCTGCTGTCCAACACTACGGCTACACTCGCGACGAATTTCTCAACATGACCGTTGCGGATATTCGTCCCCCCCAAGAGCTGCCGAAATTGCTAGCAAATATCTCCCCAGTAGATGTCGGTATTGACTTTACAGGTGTGTGGAAGCACCAGAAAAAAGACGGAACAATTATTGATGTAGAAATTACTTCTTATGGTCTGGTATTTGATAGCAGGAATGCTGAATTAGTGCTGGCTCACGACGTGACCGACCGCTTGCAAGCCGAAGCAGAACTCTACAAGGCAAAGGAAGCCGCAGAAGCAGCTAATTTGGCGAAAAGTCAGTTTTTGGCTAACATGAGCCACGAACTGCGAACTCCTCTGAATGCGATTATCGGTTACAGCGAGATTCTGCAAGAAGAGGCTTTAGATTTAGGCGAAGAAACTTTTGTGTCGGATTTGGAGAGAATTCACAATTCAGGCCAGCTTTTACTTTCCTTAATTAATGATATTCTGGACTTGTCGAAGATTGAAGCCGGTCACGCGGAACTTGAATTAGAAACTTTTGACGTGTCGGAGGCCGTTCAAGATGTAGCCAGAACTGTTGAACCGCTATTTTTGCGGAACACTAATCGCCTGAATGTGGAGTGTCCTAATAATATTGGCGAATTGTATTCCGATCAAATTAAGTTTACTCAAATTTTGTTTAATTTGCTCAGTAATGCAGCTAAGTTTACTCATAAAGGAACAGTTACACTCAGCGTTGAAAGAATTAAAAATGACGAGAATAGTTGGGATTCGGAACAGTTAATTATTAAGTGTACGGATACGGGGATTGGGATTACTCCTGAACAGCTACAAAAGTTATTTCAACCTTTTACGCAAGCTGATGCTTCGACTACCCGCAAGTACGGAGGTACGGGTTTGGGTTTGGCAATAGCGCAGAAATACTCTCAGATGCTGGGGGGAGAAATTACTGTCAATAGCGAGTTTGGCAAGGGGTCAACTTTTACTCTGATGTTGCCAGCATAGCTCGATTTTAGATTTTAGATTTTAGATTTTAGATTGGGTAAAAAGTCCTGACTATAAACAACATAAATACGGTTTGTAGTCAGGGCTTCAGTCCACTCCCAATCAGCTTTTAGCTAATTAGGACTAAACTCTTGAAGACCAACAACATTAATACTCAATACCTGCTTGAGCTTTAATGCCTTGTTCGCGGAATGGATGCTTAACTAAAGTCATTTCTGTCACCAAGTCTGCCCGTTCGATTAGCCCTGGCGGGGCGCTTCTGCCTGTTAAAATAATGTGGGTTTCTTCTGGTTTTTGGTCTAACCCGGAAAGCACTTGCTCGACTTGCAAATAACCTAGTTTTAATGCTATATTGACTTCATCTAGAAGAACTAATTTAAATGCGGGATTGCAGATAAAAGTTAGGGATTTTTCCCAGGCTTTTTGAGCTGTTTCGATATCTCGATCGCGGTCTTGCGTGTCCCAGGTAAAGCCTTCTCCCATTGCGTGAAATTCTAGCTGTTTTTCCCAGAGTTGAAAAACGGCTTTTTCTGCGGGTTCCCAAGCTCCTTTGATAAATTGTACTATGGCGACGCGGTATCCGTGACCGAGCGATCGCACAACCATTCCCAAAGCGGCCGTGGTTTTGCCTTTACCGTTACCCGTATTGACTATAATTAAACCTTTTTCTTTGGAGGAGTTAGCGATTCGCTGTGACTGCACTTCTTGGCGCCGCTGCATTTTCTGTTTGTGTTGTTGGGCTGTTAAGCCAGTGGTTGCAGTGGTTTCTGTATTAGTTTCCATGAGATTTTTTTTAACCGCCGATAAACGCAAATAAACGCTGATAGATGCAAGATGTCTAGTTATTGCCACAGTGTTTTCAAGTTTAGCACGAAACCGGGCAAAATATCTTCTCCTGAAAGTTCTGTTGGACATTCCAAAACTTCCATTTCTTGTCCTTGGCGATAGATTTCGACTCGGCGGGTTTTGCGGTTGATTAACCAGCCTAGTTTTACGTGGTTATTCATGTATTCTTGCATTTTGTCTTGAGTATCTTTTAAACTATCGGTGGGCGACATTAATTCCAAGACAAAATCTGGGGCGATGGGAGGGAATTTTTGTTTTTGTTCGGGAGTAAGTGCGTCCCATCTTTCCTTTTTTATCCAAGAGACATCGGGAGAACGATTTGCACCGCAGGGCAGTTTGAAGCAAGTTGAAGAATCAAAACAAATTCCTAGTTTAGTTTGTCTGTTCCAAATTCCAAAATCAGTAGCTATTTCAAACTTGTAATTTCCAGTTTCTCCTCCTGTGGGTGGCATGACGATTATTTCTCCTTTGGCGTTGCGTTCAAATTTGACATCGGGGTTTTCGCGGCACAGTTGATAAAATTGGTCGTCGGTTATTTGGGCGATCGAGTTGAAGTTGATGGTAACTGCTATCATGGTATTTTAGAGGCTGCATTTGGAGTATTTTAATGGCACATGAATGCTGAGCGATGCAGGTAGTCTGTTCGCCCCGAAAATATTGTTGTTAAAGTCGATTTTGCCTTACGCCCAGACTAGCTGCAAATTTAGCACGAAACCGGGCAAAATATCTTCTCCTGAAAGTTCTGTTGGACATTCCAAAACTTCCATTTCTTGTCCTTGGCGATAGATTTCGACTCGGCGGGTTTTGCGGTTGATTAACCAGCCTAGTTTTACTTGGTTATTCATGTATTCTTGCATTTTGTCTTGAGTATCTTTGAGGCTGTCTGTCGGCGACATTAGCTCTAAAACAAAATCCGGGGCAATGGGAGGGAATTTTTGTTTTTGTTCTGGAGTTAGTGCATCCCATCTTGATTTTTCAATCCAAGAGACATCGGGAGAACGGTTGGCACCGCAGGGCAGTTTGAAGCAAGTTGAAGAATCGAAACAAATTCCCAGTTGAGTTTGCCGGTTCCAAATCACAAAGTCAGCATTAATTTCTGAGTTGTAATTTCCAGTTTCTCCTCCTGTGGGTGGCATGACGATTATTTCTCCTTTGGCGTTGCGTTCAAATTTGAGATCGGGGTTTTCGCGGCACAGTTGATAAAATTGGTCGTCGGTTAGTTTAACTATGGAGTTGAGGTTGATTGTAACTGCTATCATGGTATGTTATCAGGATGCGTTGGGATTTTTAAGCCAGAGAATGTATATGAATGCCGATTAATGTTGATCGATGCAGATGCTGTAAATATTATTGAGCTAGCAAGAGGATTTTAGGAGAGTTTTTTTTAGACGCTTGCGATCATGAGCTCACCTACTTATAACTAGCTCTCAATATTTTTATAAAAAGCTTTTTCCAGAAAACACTTACAGACATACCAATAATAAAATACAATGTTAATTTCGCTAAACAGTTTAGGTACTCCCTCTAGTAAACTGGAGAATATTTTGTTTTTTAAATGCAGGGCATCTACGCCGATCGCAAAAAACAACAAGCCTACACCCGCTAACAATATTTGGTAGGGAGTACACTGTAGTTCTCGCCGAAAAAACCATCCGTAGGATGACAAAATAACGGCGTACAAAAGACTTACTCCTAGCTTGGTAATTCCCCCTGCTACCATATATATATGAATTCTGTAAATTTCATTTAGTAAAAATCCACCTGTTAACAAAGCAGAAAACAGAATAAATCGATTTTCTGAAGTGCGCGGTTGAATACTTTGAGCTAATTGATAGGTGAAAGTACAAACAATGACGGGTACAGAACATAAAATCTGGAAAGTCCGAGTTAACAAGGCGACATTGGGATGGGGATAAGAATAAGGCGGAAAGAATAAATCGCTGACTTTTAACCCTGAAACTTGAGTAAAAAATATCAGTAGCGCCACCACAAATAAGGATAAACAATTGAGTCTAACAACCAAACGAGAAATAGTCATAAGCAATTAACACCAGAAATTAGGTTTACTGCCCAAATCCAAAAAAATTATATCACCAATATCTCTGGATATTTTGCTAAACTTAATCATGAGTGTTATCAAAACAAGGAGACAGTCATGCTGTCAGTGAAAGAAGCAGAATCGATCGTTCTAAATTTGGCGCAACCCCTCGACAGTCAGGGGGATGTAGAAACTGTAGACTTGCTGGCAGCATCGGGGCGCATTTTGGCAGCAGCCGTCAGTGGTTCCCTTGATTTTCCTTATTGGGACAATTCAGCAATGGATGGGTACGCGGTGCGGTTTGCGGATGTGGAAAATTGTAGCGCCGAAAAACCAGTGGTACTCGAAGTAGTTGAGGAAATTCCAGCGGGATATCAGCCTCAAAGTACGGTGCAATCGGGGCAAGCGGCGCGAATTTTTACGGGTGGGGTGATGCCGGCGGGTGCTGATACGGTGGTAATACAGGAAGAAACGAGGCGTGAGGGCGATCGTATTTTTATCTTAGTTTCTCCTGAAAAACCGCAAGCATTTGTCAGACACAAAGGCGCTTTTTATCAAGCAGGAACAACTTTGTTAACTTCCGGTACAGTTATCAATGCCCCAGAAATGGCGGTGTTAGCAACTGCCCAGTGCATTCAAGTTCCAGTTTATCGGCGGCTGCGGGTGGCAATTTTTTCTACAGGTGACGAATTGGTATCGCCTGACGAACCTTTGGCACCGGGGAAACTGGTAGACTCGAATCAGTATGCTTTGACAGTTTTGTTGGCGCAGATGGGATTTGAACCAATTCGATTGGGGATTGTTCCTGATAATCAAGATGCGTTAAACAAGGCGATATCCGGGGCTGTGGCGACGGCGGATGTGGTGCTTTCTACGGGCGGCGTCTCGGTAGGAGACTACGATTATGTCGAGAAAATTTTGGCGGATTTGGGAGGAAAAGTTCACATTAGTTCTGTGGCGATTAAGCCGGGGAAACCTTTAACGGTTGCTGAGTTTAAACGAGGTGAAAAAAATGATGATTCTCCGAGTTTGAGTTCGGATTGTCTCTATTTTGGTTTGCCGGGAAATCCGGTTTCGGCTTTAGTCTGCTGTTGGCGGTTTGTTGTGCCTGCTTTGAGAAAGATGTCTGGGCTTGGCCCGGATGCTTGGGGGCCGGAGTTTCTCAAAGCTAGGTGTAATGCTGAATTGCGATCGCACGGTCAGCGCGAAACTTATGTTTGGGGTAAACTACATTTAGTTGCGGGAGTCTGGGAATTTGAACCTGCTAGCGGCAGCCAAAATTCAGCGAATTTAATTAACCTCGCCAATACGAGTGGTTTAGCAGTTTTGTCACCAGGGGACACCTGGATTGTACCGGGCGAATTCGTTGAAGTTTTAAAAGTTAGTCATTAGTCATTAGTCATTAGTCATTAGTCATTAGTCATTAGTCATTAGTCATTAGTCATTAGTCATTAGTCA